>NZ_JBHVKN010000005.1:0-80348 GCF_042798075.1 Nocardioides sp. NPDC057772 | reverse complement strand
TCTCGACCCGCTTCGCGGGTTCGCAGGCTCACCCGCTGCGCTCGCTCGATCCCTTCGCGTTGCGACTCCGCTCCTTCGTCGCGGAGTCGCAGGCTCAGGCTTTGCCCAAGATGCGGTTGAGGTTGGTGCTGCAGACCGGGCAGACGGCCTTGGCCATCTTGGTGCCCTTGTCGTTCACCCGGATCTCACCGGTCGCCTCGCGCTTCTCCTTGCACTTCACGCAGTAGAACTCGCCGCTCCAGGTCTCCGCCATGACGGCCTCCTTGCCTATGTGTAACTGGTCGTCGCGACGGGGTTGTCAGGGAAGCCCGTCGGAAGCTCGTCATGACGAGCCGTCTCGACCCTACGACACACGGCGCTCCCGGCGGCAACACGGGCTACCAAGCGAGTGTCGGCGTGTTGGCGTCATACCGGGCGATTCTGGGGTTTCGAGGACGCATCGAAGGTCCTCGCCGCAGTTACGTCGCCTGTGAAAATTGGAGGGACCCCCGGTGCCTGGATCGTCCTTCGCCTTCCCCTTGCGAAGGCCGTCCGGCGGCGCCGGGGGTCCCACTGACATCGAACTTAAAGAGGATGTGGGAGCCCGTCAACGTCCCACTCCGCGAGCCTTGTGGACAAGATGTGGACAACACCGCTTTGCTTGGGGAAAGCCGGTGGAAGACGCGCCTGTTCCTGTGGGAAACCCGGTGACCGGATGGAGAATGATCGGTTGAATCAAGACGATGACCTGCGAAAAGCTTTCTCCACCGGCTGTGGAGAAGAAAAATAGTTGGAGGAAGATTTGGTAGGCGAGGCGTTGTCCCCCGTCGCGGCCCTTCGCCGGATCGCGTTCCTGCTCGAGCGCGGCCGCGAGGACACCTACAAGGTGAAGGCCTTCCGCACCGCCGCGGCGGCCATCCTCCCCATCCCCGAGGAGGAGGTACGCCGCCGGGCGGCCGAGGGCACCCTGACGGAGCTGAGCGGGGTCGGGGCGAGCACGGCCAAGGTCATCGCCGAGGCCGCGCGCGGTGAGGTGCCGCAGCGGCTGCAGGACACCGAGCGGCTCCACGGCGGTCCGCTGACCGAGGGTGGTGCGGGGGAGAGGCTGCGGAGCAGCCTCCGTGGCGACCTGCACAGTCACTCCGACTGGTCCGACGGCGGATCGCCGATCGAGGAGATGGCGTTCACCGCGATCGAGCTGGGTCACGACTACCTCGTGCTCACCGACCACAGCCCGCGCCTGACCGTCGCCAACGGGCTCAGCGCCGCCCGCCTGGAACGCCAGCTCGGCGTGGTCGACGCGGTCAACGACCACCTCGCCGGGCACGGGTTCACCCTGCTGAAGGGGATCGAGGTCGACATCCTCGACGACGGCAGCCTCGACCAGACCGATGAGATGCTCGCCAAGCTAGAGCTCCGGGTCGCCAGCGTCCACTCCAAGCTGAAGATGGACAAGGAGCAGATGACCCGGCGGATGGTCACCGCGGTCTCCACGACCCGGATGAACGTGCTCGGCCACTGCACCGGCCGGCTGGTCACCGGAAACCGCGGCACCCGGCCCGGCAGCCAGTTCGACGCGCGCAAGGTCTTCGAGGCGTGCGCGGAGCACGGCGTCGCGGTCGAGATCAACTCCAGGCCGGAGCGAAGGGACCCGCCGACGAAGCTTCTCGAGCTCGCCCGCGACGTCGGTTGCCTCTTCTCGATCGACTCGGACGCGCATGCTCCGGGGCAGCTCGACTTCCTCGTCCTGGGGTGCGAACGAGCCGAAAAGGCGGGTATCGAAGAGGAACGGATCATCAACACCTGGCCGCGGGACCGCCTGCTGGCCTGGGCGAACAGGTAGTTTCTTGACCTATGGACGGCCCGGAGATCGAGGTACGGCGCAGCAAGCGACGCCGGCGTACGGTCTCTGCCTACCGTGACGGCGACCGCATCATCGTGATGATCCCGGCGGCGATGTCGCAGCGCGAGGAGGCCGAATGGGTCGAGCAGATGGTCGCCCGGCTGGAGAAGGCCGAGCGACGTCGCAAGCCCAGCGACGACGACCTGATGCGGCGGTCGGCCGCCCTGAGCGACCAGTACTTCGGCGGCCTGGCCAAGCCGGACTCGGTCCGCTGGGTCGACAACCAGAACAGCCGCTGGGGCTCCTGCACGCCGGGCGACCGCTCGATCCGGCTCAGCGACCGGCTGCGCGGCATGCCGAGCTGGGTCATCGACTACGTGCTCGTCCACGAGCTCGCCCACCTCTTCGAGGCCAAGCACAACGACGCCTTCTGGGCCTGGGTCGACCGCTACCCCCAGGCCGAGCGCGCCAAGGGCTACCTGGCCGGCTGGTCCGCCGCCGCCAAGCTCCCCGCCCCTCCGGGCGAGGACGACGACGTCGACGACCCGGTCGACTAGCGCTACGAGCGCTCCCGGGCGACCAGCTCGCGCACCTGCGGCGCGATTTCGGCAGCGAACCGCTCGGCCACTGCGGGGTCGTCGCCGCCGATCAGGAAGGCGGAGAACCCGTACTCCAGGACCAGCCCGGCGAGGTCCTCGACCCACTGGTCCACCGGTCCGTTGAGGAGCGCCCGGCTGGTGGGCTGGAGCGAGACGTTCATCAGGTTGAGCAGACGACGTACGTCACCGGGCGAGCGCCCGGCCGCGGCGGCCGCCTCGTCGATGCGGCGATTGAGGCCCGGCACCGACTCCAGCCCGCCCTCGAAGTATTCCAGCGTGGGCAGCCAGCCGTCCGCGTGTGCCCCGGTGAGCTCCAGCATCTTCGGTTTGTAGGAGCCGACCCAGATCGGGATGTCGTGGGCCGGCTCGGGGCCGCGCTTGGCGCCGTCGACCTGGTAGAACTCGCCGTCGAGGTGGATGCCGCCGCGGGTCGAGACGTCCCATACCTCGCGGATGATGCCGATCGCCTCGCGCAGCGCGGTGACGCCCTGGGCGGCGGTGAGCCGCCGCCCGCCCATCGCCTCGATGCCATCCCAGAACGCGCCGGCGCCGATGCCGAGCTCGATCCGGCCGCCGGAGAGCCGGTCGAGCGAAGCGACGGAACGGGCGAGCATCGCCGGCGGCCGCAACGGCAGCGAATGGACGTTGCCGGCCAGATGGACGCGTGAGGTGCGCGCGGCGGCGTACGAGATCAGCGTCCAGGTGTCGAGGAACGCGGGCTGGTAGGGGTGGTCCTGGAAGGTCACCAGGTCCAGGCCCGCCCGGTCGCCGGTGACGGCGAGGTCCACCACCTTCTGCGGGGACTGGGCGGACGGGGTGACGAAGGTGCCGAACAGCAGGTCGTGGCCGTAGTCGGTCATCGGTTCATCTCCGAAGGGTCGATGTTGAAGTTGTCGCGGAACAGGTTGGTCGGGTCGAAGCGCTGCTTGAGGTCGCGCAGCCGCGCCAGGGTCGCGGGCGGGAACGCGTCCGCGACCCGCTCGGGCGATCGGGTGGTCTCGAAGCTGAGGTATAGCCCGTCGACGTGCGGCCGCAGGCGGGACCACGCCGTGTCCAGGGCCTTCGAGGACCCGCCCATCGCGGTGATGTGGAACCCGGCGGTGCGGTGGGCGAAGGCGGTGGCATCGGGAGCCACGTCGGCGATCGCGCCGCCCATGGTGCGTAGCTGGAAGAAGTAGACGACGCCGGTGCGCAGCATCTGCGCGGCATCGCGGGCGAACTCGCTGGTCACAGCCGGGATCAGCCCGGAGCGTGCGTGCGGTTCCCCGTGTCCGTGGTGGCCGTCGGCGCCGACGTCGTGGGCCTGGTTCATCACGTCGGTGTAGCGGGCGAGGACGACCTGCTGCTGCACCAGCGCCCCCAGGGAGGCGAACGGTGTCAGCCGCTCCAGGATCACGTCCGGGTCCGGTGAGTCGACCAGGCCGTAGAGCTGGATCACCGAGCCCTCCGGCCGCGGGCGACCGGTCACCAGGAAGACGGTGGTGTCCCGCGGCGCCGCGGCGGCCACCGCCCCGAACCGGAGCAGGGCCTCCTCGATGTCGGGGACCACCAGGGTGAGCTGTGCGGAGCCGACCTCGGCGACCTCGTACACCTCGAACTCGAACGCGGTCACGACGCCCAGGTTGGCGCCCGCGCCGCGCACGCCCCAGAGCAGCTCCGGGTTCTCCTCGTGGTCGGCGCGCACGATCGACCCGTCGGCGAGCACCATCTCGACCGCGACCAGGTGGTCGATGGTGAGCCCGTGCTCGCGCGAGAGAAAGCCGATCCCGCCCGCGGTCGCGAGCCCGCCGACCCCGACGCCGCCGTAGTCGCCCGAGCCCAGCGCCCACCCGTGGGGATCCAGCGCTGCCGCCACCTGCTTCCAGGTGGCCCCGGGCCCGATGCGTACGCGGCGGGTCGCTGTGTCGAGGACCTCGATCGTGCTCATCCCGCCCACGTCGATGACCAGTCCGCCGTCGTTCGTCGACCGGCCGCTGACGCCGTGCCCGCCGCTGCGGATGCCGAGCGGAAGGTGCCGGTGACGGGCGGCGAAGGCCAGCGCCTCGGCCACCTGGGCCGGGGTCGTCGGGCGCAGCACGAGGCCGGGGCGGCCGCCGCGCAGATAGGTCGAACGGACCGCCCGATAGGCCGGGTCGCCGGGCTCGACGGCCGTCTCGGCGAGCGAGGCGGGCACCTCGTCATAGGCGATGCCCAGCCGACGTTTCGCCCGGACCGAGGACGTACGCCGCGGTCCCGTCGGCCGCGGACCGCCGTGCTCCACGAGCAGGCGAGCCGCCCGGTCCACCTCGGCCTCGGTCGAGGCCGGGACGACGACGGGAAGACTCGCGGCTGCCGCGCGCTCGAGGTCGGTGGGGGAGAGGTCGGCGGGTGCGTTCGTCCACGCGCTCGGGTCGGTGATCAGGCGCGCGCCGGCGAGCAGCTCGAGACTGTCGCGAGCGCGGCCGGCGACGCTCGGGTAGCCGCCGTCCGGGTCTCGCGGATCGGGTGCGCCGGCAGGAGCCAGCGTGACGCCGATCGGGATGGACTTGGTGCTCCCCAGCAGCCAGGTCGCGGTGGTCCACGGATCCAGGTCGCCGGGGGTGATCACCACCAGGTCGAGACCGGCTTCCTCGGCGCGTTGCGCGAGGTCCGTCATCGCGGCGGGTGGCAGCGCCAGATCGTCCCCACCGAGCGGGGCGTGCGAGCGGTTGCCGAGCTGTGCCGCCGGGTCGACGCCGCCGAGAACGACCTGCTGGACCGGCTCGACGACGACGAGCGTGCCACGCTTCGCCGTCTGCTCAGCAAGGCGACCGGCCCCGCGCCCGGTCACACGGCAGAGGCCTGTGCGATGGTCACCGGCGTGTCCGAGGAGAGCAGCCGGCCCACGGAGTAGGTGAGCGCCACGGTCCCCAGACTCGTCGATGCGATGTCCTCGAGGCGCAAGGAGCCCGGCGACGGCAGCTCGCCGAAGAGCCGCTTGCCGGTGCCGAGCAGCAGCGGGTGCATGAACAGCCGCAGCTCGTCGACGAGCGTGGCCCTCATCAGCTGACGGACGAGGTTGCCGCTGCCGAGCACGACGATGGTGCCCGAGCCGTTGGCCTTGAGGTCGTCCACCGCCTCGAGCACATCGCCGTCGAGCACGGTCGCGCCGCTCCAGGCCACGTCGCGGAGCGTGCGGGTCGCGATGTACTTCGGGGTGGCGTTGAGGCTCGCCGCCATCGGGTCGGTGTCGGGCCGGGTCGGCCAGAAGCCAGCCATCTTCTCGTAGGTCCGCCGCCCGAAGAGATAGGCCGACGTCTGGGCGCCGACGTCGGGGGAGAGGACCTCTCCGAGGGCCGCGCTGAAGGGCATGCCCCAGCCGCCGTGCTCGAAACCACCGTTCCGGTCCTCGTCAGGGGAACCGAGCCCCTGCATCACACCGTCGACGCTCAGGAACTCCACGATCGCAAGTTTTCGCATGGCCACATCCTGCGTCCGAACCGAATCTGCTGGCTTGATCGAAATCGACCGGCGATGATCGATCCATGACGGGTGTGACCCGCGAGCTCGTACGACTTCCCGCCCACCCCGGTCTGCGGGGCCTGGTGGCGGGTGTCGTCGGTTTCCGTGAACATGCGGTCGTTCCGCTCGAGCGGCGCCAGCCAGCCGGTACGCTGCTGCCGCTGGTCCTCTCCTTCGGCGACCCGTTCGAGGTCGTCGAGGTCGCCGCGGGACAGGGAGCGGGGACGTACGGGTCGTTCTTCTCCGGTTTCATGCCCGGACCGGTCTCGACCCGTTCCGGCCGCAGCCACGCGTGCGTGCAGGTCTATTTGTCGCCGCTCGGCGTCAGCCGGCTGCTCGGCGTCCCCGGCCGGGAGGTCGCGGCCAGCGTGGTCAAGGTCGAGGATCTGGTCCCCGAGCTCGGAACGTCATTCTCGGAGCGGCTCGCCGAGGCCGCTACGTGGCAGGAGAGGTTCGACCTGGTCCAGTCTGCGCTGCTGGCGCTAGCAGGTGAACCGGCAGACCCGCTGGTGTCCTGGCTGTGGGAGCGGATCACCGAGTCCGGGGGCCGGGCGCGCATCCGTGACCTGGTGGCCCAGACCGGCTGGAGCCACCGCCACGTCACGACCGCCTTTCAACGCACCATGGGGCTCACTCCGAAGGCGGCCGCAGGCATCGTACGTTTCGAGCGGGCCGCCGTCGATCTCGGCCGCCTGCCCCTTGCCGAGATCGCGGCCCGCCACGGGTATGCCGACCAGAGCCATCTGACCCGTGACAGCGTCAGGTTTGCCGGAGAGCCGCCCGCCGTTCTCGCCGCCAGCCGGCGGCCGACCGCGCACACCGCACTCGGGACGACCCCGGCCGGAGGGCGAGCTAGAGGTGTGCCTGCGCGAGCTTGATGAGCTCGATCATCTCCGGCTCGGGATCGGGGACGCCGTCGACCGGCCACCACCGTACGTCCAGCGACTCCTCGCTCACCGCCGGAACCGCACCGGTGGGAGCGACCGCCATGAAGCGCACGTCGAGGTGGTGGACGTCGCCCGACGGAGCGCAGAAGGGCACCGGATGCTCGGAGAGCTGAACCAGCCCCGGAAGTGGCGCCAGGTCCGGCACGCCGGACTCCTCACGCAGCTCGCGGGCGGCGGCCGCCCACAGCGTCGGGTCGCCCTGCTCGAGATGTCCGCCGAACTGGAACCACCGCCGCGCCTTGCGGTGATGGGTCAGCAGCACCGAGGAGCCGTCGTCGGAGAGCACCACGCACGAGGCCGTCAGGTGGTCGGGGACGCACGACTTGAAGACCCCGGTGGGCTCGGCCTCGAGATGGGCGACGTAGCGCTGCCGCAAGGACTCCTGCGGAGCGGACGGCGCGTCCCACGCCCGCAGGGTCGCGAGCGCGTCAGCGTGCAGACTCACTCGTCAGCGTCTCCGCCGAGGAGCTTCTTGAGCTCCGCGTCGAAGTCGATCGAGTCGACGTCGGGAGCCTCGGCGCCCTCGCGGAAGCCGAGCGGGTCGTCGAGATCCGCCGATGTCGGCAGCAGCGCCGGCGACATCCAGACGCCGTCGCGGGCCTCGATGCCCTGCCGGGTGCGCAGCGAGCCCCACAGCGCAGCCGCGTCACGCAGGCGCCGCGGACGGAGCTCGAGGCCGACCAGGGTCGCGAAGGTCTGCTCGGCCGGACCGCCGGCAGCGCGGCGGCGGCGTACGGCCTCCTGCAGCTGCGCCGCGACCGGCATCTTCTCGGCAGTGGCCAGGGCGACGACCTCGTCGACCCAACCCTCGACGAGCGCCAGCACGATCTCGAGGCGCTCCAGCGCGGCCTTCTGCACCGGCGAGTCGGGCACCTCGAACATGCCCTCCTCGAACATGTTCTGCAGCTGCGAGGGGTCCTGCATCGCGGAGAGGTCGAGGCCGCGCATCTGCTCCTCGATCCGCTGCTGCATGGCCTCCATGTTGAGCTCGACGCCCTGTGCGTAGTCGGTGACGGCGTTGACCACGTGGTCACGCAGCCACGGCACGCCGGCGAAGAGGCGCTGGTGGGCCGCCTCGCGCAGGGCCAGGAAGAGCAGCACGTCGTCGGTGCTGACACCCAGGCCCTCGGCGAAGGGCTCGACGTTGACCGGGAGCAGCGCGGCCTGGCCGGTCTCGGCCAGCGGGATGCCGATGTCGGAGACCGAGATGACCTCGCCGGCGAGGTGACCGAGGCCGGTGCCGGCTTGGTTCGCGTACAACGCGCCCATCGCCTTGCCGACGAACCCGATCATCGGGCCCATCTGCGCCTTCATCTCCTCGGGCAGCTGACCGCTCATCGCGGCCGCGGTCGAGGCCGCGACCGGCTCGATCAGCGGCTTCCATGCGTCCAGCGTGTTGACCAGCCACTCGGCCTTGGACCAAGCGGTGGCGGACTTCACGCCGGCGGGGAACGAGGTGGTGTCCTCCAACCAGTGGTCGGCCAGCTGGATCGCGTCTGCGACCGCGTCCTTCTGCTTCTGAGAAGGCGTCGGGTCGGGTGTGGACGCGGCGACCTTTCGGGCGAGGTCCATCGCGACGTCCCAGTTCAGCGGGCCGTCATAGGGCTGTAGCAGCGACTGGATCTGACCGAAGATCTGGCTCAGGTCAGGCATGCCGCCGGGGCCGCCACCGACGCCGCCGATGGGGAACCCACCGAAGAACGCTTCGAAGGGCGTGCCCTTGAAGGGGTTCTCCGGCTCCTCCGGCTCGTCGGGGCCACCTGGGGTCTGACTCATGTGTCCAGCCTACGCGGTGACGGAAGCCCGCTGTCAGCAAGCACTAGGCTGGTCCCATGAACGCCGCCGTAAAGCTTCTCGACATCCGGGAGACCCCTCTCGATGTCACCGAGGTGATGGACGCTCTCGACGACGACGCCTCCGGCGGGGTCACCCTCTTCGTCGGCCGCGTACGTGACCACGACGGGGGCAAGGGGGTGACCGGCCTCGACTATCAGGCCCATCCCACCGCCCTCGCGCGCCTGAGGGAGGTCGCCGAGAAGGTCGCCGCCGACCACGGTGTCGCGGGTGTCGCGGCTGTCCATCGCACCGGCCACCTCGACATCGGCGACATCGCCGTCATCGTCGCGACCGCCTCCGGCCACCGCGGCGAGGCCTTCGCCGCCTCCCGCGACCTCATCGACACCCTCAAGGCCGAGGTGCCGATCTGGAAGCACCAGGTCTTCACCGACGGCACGGATGAGTGGGTCGGCGCGCCGTAATTTCGCGATTGCTTCGCAATTCGCGAGCGCTTTCGCTTGATCCTCGTCTTCCTCCGCTCCGTTCGTCGCTGCGCTCCTCACTGCGCTGCGTCCAGACGAGGAGCGCTCCAGCGCTGTACTTGTGGCGATTGCTTCGCAGTTCGCGCAGCGCTGGCAGGTCCTGGCGCGGCGCGCCATGGTGCGCGGTGTTGGGGTCACCAATAGGCTTTCGTACGTGGACATCCTGCTCTGGCTCGTACCGTCGGCGGTCATCACCGTGCTGGCGATGGCGTGGGTCGCGTTCCTCGGACGTGAGGGGCGCGTGGAGGACCGCGAAGAGGTCGTACGCCGCCTCGGCATCGCGCTCGAGAAGGAGAAGACACGCGAGCGCTCGAGAAGGTACGCCGCGCCCCAGCCGCCGCCCGACAGGTCGACCGGCGTCGCGGTCCGCGTCAACCGCGATGCCTCTTAGTTCCTGGTGGTCGAGCTTGTCGAGACCCGCCCGCGTTCGCCTGTTTGTCCCGAATGAGAAGGTGACGCTATGACACAGCGCACCTTGGCAGGACTTGTCGCCCTGCCGCTCGTGGTCGCCCTGATCGTGATCGCCTGGGTGGTTCCGCTGCCGTTCACGATCTACAGCCCCGGCCCGACGGTCAACGTCCTGGGCGAGTTCGACGGCAAGGACATCGTCCAGGTCGAGGGCCATGAGGTCTACCGCAACGGCAAGAAGGCCCAGCTGCGGATGACCACGGTCTCCGAGACGACCCGTGAGGCGCGGCTCGGCCTGTGGACCCTGCTGGGTGCCTGGATGAGCGACACCGAGGCGGTCTACCCGCGCGAGGTCGCCTACCCCGAGCAGGGCACAGTCGAGGACGACCGCGAGGCCGGTCAGGTGCAGATGGCCAGCGCCCAGGACGCCGCGATCGCGGCCGCGCTGACCAAGCTCGGCGAAGACGTCGACGAGGTCTCCGTCGCCGAGGTGAGCAAGGACGCTCCGGCCGCGGGCAAGCTGAAGGCCGAGGACGTGGTCACCAAGGTCGGCGACAAGGCTGTCGACACCCCCGAGGAGGTCGTCACCGAGGTGCAGAAGGTGAAGCCGGGCTCCCCGATCGACCTGACCGTCGAGCGCAAGGGCAAGACGCTCACCCAGACCATCACGACCGGTGAGAAGGAAGGCAAGGCGTTCATCGGCGTCTCGCTGGGGGCGACCTACGACTTCCCCTACGACATCAAGATCACCCTCGACCCTGCCATCGGCGGACCGAGCGCCGGGCTGATGATGGCGCTCTCTGTCTACGACACCCTCACCGAGGGGCCACTGACCGACAACAAGAAGATCGCCGGCACCGGCACCATCGACGGCTCCGGCAACGTCGGACCGATCGGCGGCATCCAGCAGAAGATCCCGGGTGCGGCCAGGGACGGGGCCCAGCTCTTCCTGGTGCCGGCCGGCAACTGCCAAGACATCGAGGGCGCCGCGAACGGCGACATGCGCCTGACCCGAGTAGAGACCCTCGATGACGCCATCAAGGCCATCGAGACCTGGACCGAGGACCCGAATGCCAAGCTGCCGACCTGTGGGAGCACGAAGTGAACGACACCCCTGAGCCCACGCCCGGGCCCACGCCTGAGCTCAGCCGCGGCCTCGACCTGGAGACCGATCCGGCGCTGGCCGCCGCCGTCCTCGAGATCGAGGCCCACGTCGCGAGCGAGGGCTGGGACGGCCCGGCGAGGCTGTTCGCGCTCGTCGACACCGCCGCGCTGGTCAAGGCCGAGCCCGCGCTCGCGACGATGATGGGCCTGGACAACCCTGACCAAGAGGGGTCGCTGACCCCGATCGAGCAGGACCAGGTGCCCGTCACGACCCAGCTGGAGGAGGTCCTCCAGACGACAGCCTGGCCCGAGGGGGTCACCGGCTGCGCCGCGGTCGTCGAGCGTCTGGTGCTGCCGCCCGACGCCGACGGCAAGATTCCCGAGGACGCCGAGGCGGCCGCGGAGTTCGCCAAGGCACACCCCGACCGCCAGGAGGTACGCATCGTGGCCGGCGCGACACGTGCTGGTGCGACGTACTGTGCTCTGCGGTTGAAGGCGCACGACGACGACCAGTCGGTCATCGGCGGCGTGGATCTGGTCCCTGAGCTCCTCGAGCTGCTGCGTGTCACGCTCGAGGAGAACCCCGACAGCGAGGGCGACGAATGAGCTTGTTCGACGACGACGACCCGGCGCAGGCGCCGGCCCGCAACCAGAGCACCGGCCGCAACCGCTGGCTGGCGATCGCGGCCGTCTCGGTCATCGTGCTCTTCTTCGGCATCAGCGCCTTCGCGGCGATCTACACCGACGCGCTGTGGTACGACGCGATCGACTTCAGCAGCGTCTTCGGCACGGTCTTCTGGACGCGTACGGCACTCTTCGTCATCTTCGGTGTGCTGATGGCGATCATGATCGGGCTGCCGGCAGCGCTCGCCTACCGCACCCGTCCCTACTTCCACCCGACCGACGACATCGGCGGCCTGGACCGCTACCGCGACGCGATCGCCCCGATCCGCACCTGGCTGCTGATCGGGATCGCGGGGGTGTCCGGGATCTTCGCCGGCTTCTCCGGCGCGGGTCACTGGCGCACCTATCTGATGTGGCGCCACGGGCGCGACTTCGACCAGACCGACGAGTTCTTCAAGAAGGACATCGGCTTCTACATCTTCGACCTGCCGTGGTGGCACTACCTGGTCAACTTCGCGCTGACCGGACTGATCCTCGGCACCATCGGCGCGCTGATCGTGCACTACGTCTACGGCGGCATCCGGCTCACCGCGCAGCGTGACCGGTTCACCCGCTCGGCGCAGATCCAGCTCAGCGCGATGGTCGGGCTGATCCTGCTGGTCAAGGGGCTCGACTACTGGGTCGACCGCTACGACCTCGTCAACGGCTCCGGCCCGCGCCTGGACGGGATGACCTACACCGACGAGCACGCGGTGCTCCCGGCCAACCAGATCCTGCTGGCGATCGCGGTGATCTGCGGGATTCTGTTCCTGCTGAACGTGTGGCGGCGCAGCTGGCAGCTGCCCTCGATCGCGATCTCCCTGTTCGCGATCTCGGTGCTGCTGATCGGGATGATCTGGCCCGCGATCGTGCAGGGCTTCCAGGTCCGGCCGAGCGAGCAGGACAAGGAGAAGCCCTACCTGGCGGCCAACATCAAGGCGACCCAGGACGCCTACGGCATCTCCAAGGACAACCTCGAGGTGACCGAGTACACCTCGCAGGCCGAGGCCGACGGGGCCTCGCCCGAGCAGCTCGACGAGACCGCGTCCTCGCTGCCGATCGTCGACCCCGCGGTGGTCCACCGCGAGTTCGAGCAGGTCCAGCAGGGTCGCTCCTACTACTCGGTCCACGAGCCGCTCGACATCTCCACCTACGAGGTCGGCGGCAAGGAGCGGGCGGTCGTGCTCGGCGTACGCGAGCTCAACCAGGCCGGCATCTCCGACTCCGACCGCACCTGGACCAACCTGCACACGGTCTACACCCACTCCAACGGCGTGATCGCCTCCTACGCCAACATGCGCGGCGCCGACGACAAGTCCGAGTCGAACCAGATGCAGTGGGCCGAGGGTGACCGCACCGGTCAGCACGACCTGACCTCGGGCCAGGGCGAGTTCCAGGACAAGGTCTACTTCGGCGAGGACTCGCCGGAATACTCGATCGTCGGCAAGTCCGCCGACGGTGCCGCGGTCGAGCTCGACTACAACTCCGAGGACGGGGAGACCCGGACGACGTACGAAGGTGCCGGCGGTGTCCCGATCGGGAACAACTTCCGCCAGCTCATGTACGCCATCCAGTTCGGCTCCACGAACTTCCTGCTCTCCTCGCGGGTCAACGAGAACTCCGAGATCCTCTACGACCGCTCGCCGAAGGAGCGGGTGCAGAAGGTCGCGCCGTGGCTGACTCTCGACGACGACGTCTACCCGGTGATCGTGGGCGGGCGGATCCAGTGGGTCGTCGACGGCTACACCACCACCGACCGCTACCCGCAGGCCGCGCGTGACTCGTTCGCCGCGATGACCGACGACGCCACCCAGACCTCCGCCGGCGTGCAGACGCTGCCGACCGACGAGATCAACTACATGCGCAACGCGGTGAAGGCGACCGTGGACGCCTACGACGGCACGGTCACCCTCTACGAGTGGGACGAGGCGGACCCGATCCTGCAGACGTGGGAGGCGGCCTTCCCCGGCACCGTGATGCCGAAGTCGTCGATCCCGAAGGAGCTCATGGAGCACCTTCGCTACCCCGAGGACCTCTACAAGGTGCAGCGCTACCAGCTGGCGCGCTACCACGTCTCCGACCCGGACGTCTTCTTCTCCGGCAACGAGCGCTGGGCCGTCCCCGAGGACCCGAACGACGACAACCACCAGCAGACGCCCTACCGGATGTTCCTCTCCGACAGCGAGGGCACCCCGCGCTGGTCGTTGACCTCGACCTTCGTGCCCTACAACCGCCCCAACCTGGCGGCGATGATGTCGGTGGACTCCGACGCCACCTCGGACGACTACGGGAAGATCCGGATCACCACCGGCTTCCCCGACGACACCCAGGGCCCGGGCATGGTCTCCAACGAGTTCCGTACGGACAAGGCGATCGCCGACGAGGTCGCCTCGTTCAACCGCTCCGGCTCGGCGCCGGTGTGGGGCCAGGTCATCACCTACCCGACGGCGAAGAACGGCATCCTGTACGTCGAGCCGATCTACGCGCGTCGAGCGACCGCCTCCACGTCCGGCTACGCCCAGCTCGCCTTCGTGCTGGTCTCCTACGACGGACGGGTCGGCTACGGCTCGACGCTCGGCGAGGCCCTCGAGGTCGCGCTCACCGGCGCCGAACCGACACCTCCGTCCACCTCGGATCCCGAGGAGGAGCCGGTAGAGACCCCGCCCTCCTCCGGTGACTCCCCGGGCGAGGTCGGCCAGCTCCTCGAGGACGCGCGCGCCCTCTTCGCCCAGGCCGACGAGGCCGGCAAGTCCGGCGACTACGCCGAGCGTGAGCGGCTCATCGCCGAGGCGCAGGACAAGGTCGACCAGGCCGCCGATTTGATCTCGGGGGGCTGAGGATACCTCCGATTAGGGATTCGTTTCCCCTCGCGTGTAATGTTCTTCTTGCGACGCGGGGTGGAGCAGCTCGGTAGCTCGCTGGGCTCATAACCCAGAGGTCGCAGGTTCAAATCCTGTCCCCGCTACTCCGAGACGAAGGCCCGGACCGAGAGGTCCGGGCCTTCGCGATTTCTCAGCTGCAACAGGTGCTTCTGCTGGCTACGAGCGGAACGGGCCGCTGATCTCGTAGGTGATGCCGCCGCTGGAGGAGCCGGTCGTGCCTCGCTGCGAGGAGAAGTACATGCGGTTGCCGGCGGGGTTGAACGCCACGCCGCACAGCTCGGACGAGCTCTGCCCGGTGACCCGGAGGAACGGGGCCACGACGTCGTCAGGGGTGATGATGCAGATCTCCATGTTGCCGCCGTCCTCGGCGACGTACAGGTCTCCGGCCGCAGCACCGGTGAGGTTGTCGACGCCGGTGAGCGGCGGGTTGCTGGTCAGGTTGTCGTCGTAGACGACGTCGAGGGTGTTGGCGGCGGCGTTGTAGGCCCACACCTTGTTGTCGCCCTTGGTGGTGAAGTAGCAGATGTCGTTGCGGTAGTAGGCGCCCTCACCGCCGTTGAACAGCTTCATGTTCGACACCTGGTCGCGGGTCGGCGTGGGCGAGCCGTCGGGGTCGGGGACGTCGACCCAGGTCAGATTGGTGGTGAGCACCTGTAGCTTCCCGGCGGACAGGTCGCCCCAGGTGGTCGGGACGAAGCGGTAGAAGCCGCCGTCGCTCTTGTCCTCGGTCTGGTAGACGACCTTGCGCACCGGGTCGCAGGCCGCGGCCTCATGGGTGAACCGGCCCATCGCGGCGCGGCGTACGGCAGGCTTGACGCCCCACGGGTCGGTCTCCCAGCTGTAGCCGGTGTCGTGCTCCTCGCAGGAGATCCAGGTGTTCCACGGCGTCGGTCCGCCCGCGCAGTTCCGGGTGGTGTTGCCGAGGATGCGGTAGGCGCTGGTGATGTTGGCGTTGCTGTCGAACTTGATGGCGCTCACGCCGCCGGCGCCGCTGCTCATCTCCGAGTTGGAGACGTAGATCCAGCCGGTTCCGTCGGCGAAGCAGACGCCGCCGTCGGGGGCGCTGTGCCAGGTGTATCCGGTGTTGGCGACCGTCCTCGTCGAGCGGGCGATCACCCGGCTGGTGAATCCCTGGGGCAGCATGATGCCGTTGGCGTCGGCGGCCTGGAGAGCGCCATAGGGGCTCGGTCCGGTCTTGGCGGGGTAGGCGATGGCGGGACGGGTGACGCTGAACCCGAAGGCGACGGTTCCAGCGCCGACAACGGCGGCACGGAGGAAGTTGCGACGATCCATGATGGAGCCCTTCTGGAGTCTCGACAGATGGAAATGTGCGCGACATAGGCTAGGGATCAGCGCCTCCGTCGAGGCGTCTTCGGAACGAACAGTGACCGACGTGCTGGCGCCGGTCGATCTCTGCAGGTTCGAGGCAGGGCGGGAGACGCGTGCGGACGTGCTGGTGGAGACGTCCTCTACCCGGGACCCGGATGATGGAGGCGGCACCCGCTGCAGGACTGGGTAACCCGTCCGGCGACGACGAAGGACCTCGCCGAACTCGAGAAGATCCTCGATGCCTGACGGCGCAGGGGCCCGTTCTTATGATGATTCGGGCGGACCCCTGCGCCCACGGTCAGTGGTTGTGCGGGGAGTGGCCGTCGTCCGCCGGGTCGACGGGTGCCTCAGACGGCCTCTCCTGATCGACGATCGGGTCGGTCGGCTCCGCCGGGGCCTCGCTCGGGCTGTGATCGTGGCTGTGGCCGTCGGAGACGATGGAGCCGGCCAAGGCAGTCATCCCCAGCCAGGCGAGGGCTGCGACGAGAACGACGGCCGCGGCGAATGGGCTGATCAGATGACGCCATCGCCCCTTGGAGTCCTTGGCGACGAACGCGGCGTACGACATGAGCAGTCCGATCGGCGTCATCAAGGCGCTGCGCTCGGGGAACTGCTCGAAGTGCTGGATGCCGCCACCGACGAGACCGACGCCGAAGGAGAGCAACAGCGAGAAGGTCACGAGCGGCAGTGCCTGGCTGAGTGCGGGGCGCTCGTCGGCGAGGAAGAACTCGTTGACGATCGTGCCGAGGAGGAACACGAACGCGCCCACCACGCAGATGGTCGTGTACAGCGATGGGTTGACCGGGTAGTGGACGACGGCGCCGGCAATCAGGGCCGCTCCCATGAAGTAGAGCATCTGGCCGCTGTATCGCGCAGGCAGGGACTGCTTGTCGAACGCCCGACGGTGCGCCTTCGAGGGTGTGTCCCGTTGAATGTCGGGATCGATAACGGTGGTCATGGTCTGAATGGGTCCTTTCGGTTCTGGGATGTGAGAGCAGGCGGCATCACGCCGACACCGGGCCCGGAGCGGCGAGACGCTGGCCGGTCGCTCAGCAGCGCAGAATCGAAAGCCGGTGGAGGCAGGGAGGGGCAGTCGCCCGGTCCGGCGTGAACGCTGGCGACTCAGCCCACCGGGGAACGACACAGAGAACGCCACGTGGGATGCCACGTCGCAGCGCGAGGGCGATCAGCGCCGCCAAGAGGCACAACAGTGCCAGACACAGATCAGCGGCCCCGCCACCGTGATCAGGCGAGGGTGTGGGGCGATCCGGCTTTGGAGCCTTGGTGTCGAACCCGTGATCCGCGCGGGCATGGTCGTGTGCTGCCGTATCCATCCCCAGCATGGTGGGAGCATGCTCGCTGTGGGCTCGCTCGTGCGAGGTGAGCCCGTGCATCGCGAAGATCGCGAAGACGACCCCGAAAAGGGTCGCGAGCAGCAGCGCGCTGCGTGGCCCTCTGATCGAGATCATGGTCCGGCACCATAGGACGACAAGGTGGCGAATGGCCCAACCGCGGGGGTCCTGCTCCGAGAAATGCGACGAGTATCACATGTGCGCCGCGTAGATGGCCGGCACGGCAGCGGCTGGATACGTCCGGATCGTTGTGTCTGACCGTGATCGGAAGCATTTGGTGCCAGGGTTTCGGTCATGAGCGAAGACGCGGTCGAAGAGGAGACCACGACGCTGCGGGCCCTGGGCATACGTGTTCGCCAGGGGGCCCGGGATCTGCTGCCGACCACGTCGTTGACGCTGAGCGGGGGAGAGGTGGCGGTGGCGGTCGGTCCGCCCGGAGGCGGGCACACGTCGCTGGCGCTCGCGCTGGCCGGGCGGCTCCGGCTCGACGCGGGCAGGGTCGATCTCGACGGGGATGCGACGCCTCGCTCCCTGCAGGCCGCGGTGGCGCTCGTCGACGTGCCAGGGGTCTCCGAGCCGGACGAGATGGTGCCGTTCCGTACGATCCTCGGCGAGGAGCTCGCGATGGCGAAGCACAGGCCGAGCGCTGCGGCGATCGACCGCTGGCTGGGTGAGTACGACCTCGCGACCGACATCACCACGGAGGCCGTCCCGCCGGGGCCGCGCCTGGAGATCCTCGGGCGGATGGCGTCGCTGCGTCCCGGCACCCGCTTCCTCGTGCTCACCTACCCCGAGCGGCTCGGTCTGCCCGTCGAGGACTGGCTGGACGTGGCGTACGACCTCGCCGGGGCCGGGCAGCGACCCGGCGTCCTGGTCACCGCCAGCCGCGCCGCGGTGATCCCGACCGGAGTTCCTACGTTCACCATCGGCCCGACGGAGGAAGCATGAACTCGCTGCGTATCGCCCTGACCGAGCTTCGCCGGATCACGGCCGGCCGGCTGGCGAAGCTCGTCATCGTGGCGCTCGTGATCGTGCCCACGCTCTACGCCGGGCTCTACCTGTACGCCAACCACGATCCGTACGCTCACTTCGACGAGCTCCCGGCGGCGCTCATCGTCGAGGACACCGGTGCCACCACGACAGACGGCACCGAGATCGACGCTGGACGCGATGTCGCCGACAAGCTCCTGAAGTCGGGCGACTTCGACTGGTCGGAGACCTCGACAGCCGAGGCGGAGAAGGACATCCGCGAGGGTGACTACTACTTCGCGCTGCGGATCCCGGAGGGATTCTCCCGGACGCTGACCGGTGCGGAGCGGCTCGATCCGAAGCAGGCGCAGATCCAGGTCATCACCAACGACGCCAACTCCTATCTGTCCACCACGATCGCGACCAACGTGACCGACAAGGTGCGCGACGCCATCGCCAGCGAGGTCTCGGAGCAGGCCGCGGCCAACTTCCTGCTCGGCATCTCCGACCTCCGCTCGGGACTGGTGAAAGCCGCCGACGGTGCCGCGAAGCTGGAGAAGGGCGCGGTCGCGGTCCGCGACGGCGCCGGGAAGCTGGCCAGCGGAGCGGGCGACCTCGAGGCCGGCCTGAACACCATCGAGAGCAAGGTCGCCGACCTGCCCGACAAGACCCGCGAGCTCGCCACGGGAGCACGGAAGGTCGCCGACGCCAACGGCGAGATCGCCGCCACCGGGCAGCGGGCCGCGACCGCGGTCGATGACGCGGTGGCCGCCTACGAGGCGAACCGGGCAGACCTCGACGCCCGTCTGGAGGCGCAGGGGCTGGACGAGCAGCAGCGCGCCGAGGTGCTGGCGATCTACGACCGCGGATCGGCCCCGCTCGATCGCGTCGACCAGCGCGTCGGGGACGTCTCCGGGAAGCTGAACGAGCTCGCGACCGGGGCCGACCAGGTCGCCGACGGCAACGAGCAGCTGGCCTCGGCGATGCCGGATCTGGTCGCCGGGATCTCCCAGGCGGCAGGCGGTGCCGGCGAGCTTCGTGCCGGGGCGGCGAAGCTCGGTGAGGGTGCCGGGAAGCTCGCGACAGGCGCCGGTGACCTGAAGAAGGGCCTGCAGAGCGGCGTCGCGCAGGCACCGGCCACCGACGAAGAGCTCCGTGACCAGATCGCCTCGACGATCGCGGACCCGGTCGCGATCGACTCCGTCTCCGAGGCCAAGGCGTCCTCCTACGGCGCCGGGCTGGCACCGTTCTTCCTCGCCCTGGGTGCGTGGATCGGCGGGTACGTCCTCTTCCTGCTCGTCCGGCCGATCTCGACCCGTGCGCTGGCCGCCAACCAGACTCCGTTGCGGATCGCTCTCGGCGGCTGGCTCACCCCGGCGCTCATCGGCGCCGCCCAGATGGTCGTCGTGCTCGTGGTCGTCGGTCTCGCCGTCGACATCACCCCGGTGAACTGGCTGGGTACGTTGGGCTTCCTGCTGCTCACCTCCGCGACCTTCATCGCGATCGTGCACATGCTCAACGCGCTCCTCGGGGCGCCGGGCCAGTTCCTCGGTCTGGTTCTGATGGTCGTCCAGCTCGTCACCGCCGGCGGCACGTTCCCCTGGCAGACGATCCCCGAGCCGTTGCACCCGCTCCATCACGTACTGCCGATGAGCTATGCCGTCGACGGGCTGCGGCAGCTGATGTACGGCGGGCTGTCCGGCCGGGTCGTCTCGGACGTCCTCGTCCTGGCCGCCTTCCTCGTCGGCGCCTTGCTGCTGACCGCCTACGGCGCCCGCCGGCAGCGGGTCTGGACGCCTAAACGGGTGAGGCCCGAGATCGTGCTGTGAGCCGATCCGGCGGCGGTCAGGCGCCGGACGAGAACCACCCGTCGAGCGCTGCGGCCATCAGCTCGGGCTGGTCCTCGGCGGTATAGGTGTAGCTGCCGGGGACAGTCGTCAGCTCGGCTCCCAGACGTTCGGCGTACGCGACGGCGTGCTGCAGCGGGAAGACGCGGTCGCTCTCGGCCCACAGCAGGTGGACGGGCAGGGTGTCGCGTCGGGCCAGCTGGTCGGCGGCGCGGCGGACGTGGGCGGCGCTCACGGTGCTGATCGCGGCGCGGCCGTCGCGACGGATGTCGCGGTCGGTGATCACCGGGCCGACGTACGTCCTCATGACCGCGTGCTCGATGGGGCTCTTCGCGAGCCAGCCGTAGGTGTTGGGCCAGCGCCAGGTCCGCGGCAGACGCAGCGGCTGGTAGAGCGCTCGGTGGGTGATGCGGTGCGCGGCGGCGCGCTTGAGCAGGCCGAATCCGCCGGGGTTCGGTGGCCACGAGCACTGCGGCGTCTCGCAGCTGTTGAGCACGAGACGTACGAACCGGTCCGGGTGGTGCGCGGCGGCGACCTGGGCGTAGGCGCCGCCGGAGTCGTTGCCGACCAGGGTGACGTCGTCCAGGCCGGTACGTTCGACGAACTCGGCGATGAGGTCGCCCATGCCCCGCGGGGACAGGTCGGCGCCCGGGGCGAGTGCCGTGCGGTGGGAGCCCAGCGGCCAGTCGGGGGTGATGCATCGGTAGCGGTCGCCCAACAGGGGCACGAGCTTGCGCCAGATGTTGGCGTTGACGAGGTAGCCGTGGACGAAGAGCAGGGTGGGTCCGGAGCCGTGGGCGTGGTAGTCGAGGGTGCCCACCGACAGGTCGACACGCTCAGGCGACCCCAGTCGCGGGTCGCGCCAGAAGACGTCGGCCGGGGCCGTCATCGGTGACGTCCGGGGGAGAGGCGGTCGAGCAGCCGTCGGCGGCCGGGGCAGGGCCAGAGGCCGGACCACCACCACGCCCACCAGGTGCGTGGGCGGCTCGCCAGCGCGCCGGCGACGGGGGCGGAGTCGAAGAACGACTCGCGGCGGATCAGGCTCCCGTCGGGGCGCAGCCGCAGCAGGTCGACCGCGTCCCAGGAGAGGGACCGGCCGCCGACGGTCGCTCGGAACCTCAGCTGGATGAAGAGGCGGTCCTCGCGGCCGCTCCAGTCGAGCACCTCGGCGCTCAGGTCCGGCATCACCCGGAGGGCCCGGCTGATCTCGCCGGCCCAGAACCGTGCGCCGACGCCGTTCTCGAGCATCGGCTGCACCATCTCGCTTCGCTCGTCGATGAAGTCGTCCCACGCCGACGGCCCTGCGGCTGCCCAGCCGGCGCGAAAGCTGTCGACCGTGCGGCGGTGGACGGAGCCCCAGTCGGTGGCGTCCATCAGCGCACTGTTGTAACGGTTGCAAGAAATGTCATGAGGTCACGGTAGCCTTGCCGCGAAACTGTTGCAACGATCACAAGAAGTCGGGGGAGTGCCGTGGATCCTCGCGCGCGCCGCACCGTCGAGGCGCTGCTCACCGCCGCCGAGCAGCTGTTCGCGCGGCGATCGGTCGACGACGTCACCCTCGACGAGATCGCGGCCGCCGCCGGGGTTGCCGTCGGGTCGGTCTACAACCACTTCGGCTCCAAGTCGGGGCTGCACGCCGCGGTGGTGCAGCGCGCCGTCGAGGCGGATCGCCGTTTCATGGATCAGGCCTACACCCGGGACGGGTCGCCGGTGGACCGGCTCTATGCCGCGGCCGACGCATACCTCGACTTCTACGCCGCCAACCCCGAGTACTTCCGCACCCTGGCCTTCCCGAGCGGATCGACGGCCTACCCCGCCGGGCGCGAGCTCGCCGACCGGCTCGCGACCTCGGTGCGGGAGCAGAACGAGCGCATGGTGGCCGAGCTGCGACGCGGTGTCGCCGACGGCTCCTTCCGGGCGATCGACCCCGACGACGTCGCCACGGTCCTGTGGGCCGCCTGGAACGGCATCATCAGTCTCGGTTGGCGCAACGACGCGCTCGGGAGAGACCTCGGCGGGCTCAGGCAGCTCCTGCGGGTCGCGACCGATGTCGTCGCCCATGGACTGCTCGCGGGCGGGCCCGGGGGCGGCGGTTCCGACACGGCGTCCTCTACGTTGGCCTGACGCGTCAGTTGGCGCTCCTGCCTGAAGGGATGAGGACATGA
This sequence comes from Nocardioides sp. NPDC057772, assembly GCF_042798075.1. Classification (NCBI taxonomy): domain Bacteria; kingdom Bacillati; phylum Actinomycetota; class Actinomycetes; order Propionibacteriales; family Nocardioidaceae; genus Nocardioides; species Nocardioides sp. NPDC057772. The sequence continues at coordinate 58,463 of NZ_JBHVKN010000005.1, read as the reverse complement.
ACGTGAACGAGTCCGGTGTCGACCTGAGCATCGACGGTGCTGTGGCGACCGTGCTGCTGGATCGTCCTGACGTACGCAACGCCCAGCATCCGGCGATGTGGGCGGCGATCGCGTCGTTCCTCGAGTCGCTCCCGGACGAGGTCCGGGTCGTGGTGGTGCGTGGTGCCGGCGGCACCTTCTCCGCGGGGCTGGATCTGTCGCTGGTCGACCCGGGCCAGACCGACGTGGAGGGCAGCCTGGTCTCGACGCTGGCGCGCAGCGACCAGGAGGTCATCGACCTGATCGGTGAATACCAGCGGCCGTTCGTGGCCCTCGCCGACCCGAGATTCATCTCGATCGCCGTCGTCGACGGGTACGCGATCGGCGCGGGCTTCCAGATGGCGCTGGCGTGCGACCTTCGGATCATGGCCGAGGACGCCTGGGTCTGCATGAAGGAGCCCGCGCTGGGGCTGGTCCCCGACCTGGCCGGCACCAAGCCGCTGGTCGAGGCCGTGGGCTACGCGCGAGCGCTCGAGATCTGTGCCACCGCGCGCAAGGTCGGCGCCGCCGAGGCCGAGCGGATCGGGCTCGCGCAGAGCGTGGTGCCGGCGGTCGAGCTGGACTCCACGCTCGCCGGCCTGGTCGCGTCGCTGGTCGCCCATGATGCGACCGCGGTGCGGCGTACGCACGAGCTGCTGGCGGCCGCGCCGGGCCGGAGCCTCGACGAGCAGCGTCTCGCCGAGCGCACCGCGCAGGTGGGCCGGCTCCGCGCGGTGCTCGGTCGCTGACCCCGGTCCTGACCTGTGAGCCGCTCGAGTCGCCGGTCAGCCGGCCTCGGGCGCACGGACGTCGTCGGAGCCGGGTGAGTAGGGGACCAGTGTGCCGGTGGAGCGGCCGAGCTCGTCGAGCCTCCAGCCGAGACGCTTGATCTGACGCAGGACGATCGCGGACTCGACCACCTCGAGCGGTGCGAGGTCGCGCTCGAGGTGCTCGTGGAGGAGCATCGCGCTCTCGACCGAGCGCGTCCAGGTGCTGATGAGCAGGTTGGTCGGACCGGGGAGGCCGACGACCTGGCGTACGCCCGGGGTGGTCCGGAGCCGGTCGACACAGTCGGTGACGCTGCTGAAGGGCACCTGACACCAGGTCTGCACGACGATCGGCAGCGGGGTCAGCCCCTGGGCGACCTCGCAGCGGAAGGTGAGGGCGTCGGAGGCGAGCAGCTGGCCGAGCTGGCGGCGGGTGGTCGACAACGGCCGGCCGGTCTGCCGGGCGATGTCGGCGGCGCTGCTGCGGCCGTTCCGGATGAGTGCCTGGGTGAGGGCGGCGTACGGCTCGGCCCAGGGGTTGATCGGGGTGGACGGGGTGCTGCCCGCGTCACCGTGGTCGGGGATGCGCGCGACGGCCCGGGCGCGCTCCTGGTCGAGCCCGCCCACCCGCCAGCTGCTCGCGTCGACGTGCAGGCGGGCGACGTGGTGGGCGCGGACGCCCAGCACGCCCGGCAGCGCGGACAGGTCGTCGAGGAGCAGCTTGGGCATGTCGCCGGGACCGAGCCCGACCGCCGTCACGATCAGGCCGTAGTCGCGGGCGGCCTCCTCGATGGTGATGATCATCGGCCACTCCGCCAGCTCCTGGGCCAGCGAGCGTGCGCGCCCGCCGGTGCAGGAGATCTCGGCAATGGCGAGACCGGCTCCGTAGCGGCCCCGGGCCCGTGGGTGACCGATGACCCAGGCGCTGCCGTCGCCGCGCAGTCTCTCCCAGCGCCGGCTCAGGGTCGACGGTGAGGTGCCGAGAGCCGCGGCGAGGTCCGTCCAGGAGGCGCGCGGTCTGATCTGGAGGGCGTGGATGAGCGAAAAATCGTCCTCATCCAGTGTCGCCATGGTCACATCCTGTCCGATCGGCCCGCCGGACGGGCGATTCGGGCCAATTCGCCGGCCGCAGGCGTACGTCTCGCGATACTCGTCGCGCCCGTGCGCTCGGTCGTTCCGAGCCTGCCCCGAGAGGACCCCGACACATGACCCGCCGCTGGACGAAGCGACTGCTTCTGGCCGTACTCACCCTTCTTCTCGTCGGCGGCGCCGGCTTCTTCGCGCTGGCGCCCGGGATCGTGGAGAACGCCCAGAACAAGATCCGTCCGGCCAGCCTGCCGGAGGTCACCCCCGAGACGCGGCGACTCCACGAATCCCTGCAGGTCATCGACATGCACAGCGACACCCTGCTGTGGGATCGCGACGTCCTGGAGCACTCGGACCGGGGCCACATGGATCTTCATCGGCTGGAGGACGGCAACGTCGCGCTGCAGGTGTTCTCCTCGGTGTCGAAGTCGCCCAAGGGGCAGAACTACGACAGCAACACCGGTGACAGCGACAACATCACGCTGCTGACCTTCGCCCAGCTGCAGCCGCCCCGCACCTGGACCTCGCTGCTGGACCGCTCGCTCTTCCACGCCCAGAAGCTCGACAAGGCGGCGGCCGACTCCGACGGCAGGCTGCGCCTGATCCGCAACCGAGCCGACCTGGACGCGCTCGTCGCCGACCGTGAGGCGGGGAAGCAGGTCACCGGCGCGCTCTTCTCGGTCGAGGGCCTCCAGAACCTCGAGGGCGATTTCGCCAACCTGGACACGCTCTACGACGCCGGCATGCGGATGGCCGGGTTCACCCATTTCTTCGACAACGAGGTGGCCGGCTCCATGCACGGCGTCGAGAAGGGTGGTCTCACCGATCTGGGGCGCCAGGTGTTCGCCGAGATGGAGCGTCGCGGCATCATCGTCGACATCGCCCACGCCAGCCACACCGCGGTCGCCGAGATGCTCGACATGGCGACCAAGCCGGTGGTGCTCAGCCACGGCGGCGTCCAGGCCACCTGCGACGTCAACCGCAACCTGACCGACGAGGAGGTACGCGGGGTCGCCGCGACCGGTGGCGTCGTCGGTGTCGGCTACTGGGACGCCGCGGTGTGCGACCTGACCGTCGACGCCGTCGTCGACGCCATCGACCATGTCGTGGAGGTGGGCGGCATCGAGACGGCGGCCCTCGGCAGCGATTACGACGGTTCCACCACCGTCGGCTGGGACGTCGGCGACCTCGCCGCCATCACCCAGGAGCTCGTCGACCGGGGCTACGACGAGACCGAGGTAACCGCGATCATGGGCGGCAACACGCTGCGCGTGCTCCGGGCCACCCTGCCCGAGTAGTCGGTCCGGGAGGCCGCGCGCGGGCCGGTCAGCGTCGGGTGATCATGGCCGCCAGCGTCTTCGCGCCGGCAGCGATGTTGTGGCCCAGGCGGACGGCGGGTTCGGGAGCATGATTCTGCTGCGCTCCGCCGACGGCCACGACGAGATCGGAGCGGTGGTCGTGCAGCGCGGTGATCACTGAGGCAGTGGTGGTGATGTCGGCGGTGGTGGGGATGGCCAGCACCACCGCGGCGAGCGTTGGATCGCCGACGACGACCAGCCAGTCGTCGATCGGGAGATCGGCACCCAGGTAGTCGGTGCTCAAGCCGTGTCGCCGGGCGGCGACGGCGAAGGCGAGAAGGCCGATCTCGTGGCGGGTTCCGGGTGCCATCCCCAGGGCGACGCGGGGCCCGTGACCATGGGAGGCCGCGGCCTCGTAGGCGACGGCGAGGCGGCGCATCACCGCGTTCGAGGCCAGGTGCTCGCCGGCGACGCTGACCGTGCCGTCGGCCCAGGCGTCGCCGAGCTCCTCCAGCGCGGGAAAGACGTGGTCGGTCATCACCGTCTCGAAGCTTCCCAGGCCGAACACCTCGTCCAGCGTCGCCGCCAGGTCGGTGGTGTCGCGCGTCGCTGCGGCGGTGGTCATCCTCCCCGCGAGATCGCGGGAGGGGCGGATCGGGCTCCCGCTGTCTCCGGCGCCCGCGGCCGTGTCGTCGGCGGGTTGCGCACGGTCGAGCCGGATCGCCTCGGCGGCGGCCAGGCCGACCGACCAGCCCTGGTCGACCAGCTGCTTCATCGAACGCAGCACGGCGACCTCGTGCTCGCCGTAGAGCCGGTAGCCGCTCTCGGACCGAGGCGGCGCGATGACGCCGTATCGCCGCTCCCAGGCACGAAGTGTCGCGGTGGTGATGCCGACCCGCTCCGCTGCGTGCTTGATGGTGTACATCTGCTCGACTACCGGCCCAGTCGGTCCAGGGTCGCGCGCAGCTGGTCGGACGCCTTGTCGCCCAGACGGGTGAAGGCGGGGGTCAGCAGTGGGGCCACCATCCTGGCCATGCCTTTCAGCTCGAACTCGGCCACGTAGCGTACGGATGTTCCGCCCGTGGCTGTCGGTACGAAGGTCATCGTGTCATGGGCGGTGACCGTCTTGTTCTCGCCGCGTAGCGCGACCTTGGTGTCGGGCTCGTAGGCCTCTACCACATAGGTGAGGTCGGTGTTGCGTCCGAGGAATCGAGAGGTGTTCGCGTACGCCGTTCCGACCCCGCCGTCGCCGGAGATGCGTTCGGTGCGCACCGTGCCCGGATCCCACTGCTCGGTGGTGGTGAAGTCGGCCAGGAAGGCGAACACCTCGGAGGTCGGTGCGGCGGTCTCCACGGTTCGGTCGATTCTCATCATTGCGCCCTTTCAAACCTTTGACATACCTTGAACGAAGATTGTACATTCCATCCTCGGAAGTAGCCAGTGACAGTGCTGTCGCCTGACGAGGAGTACCCATGAGTCGAACGGCCCGGACGCAGCGGCCGAGCGTGGCCGTGATCGGGGGCGGGGTCTCCGGCCTGACCGCGGCTCATCTCCTCGGCCGCACGCACGACGTCACCCTCTTCGAGGCAGAGCGGCGGCTCGGGGGGCACGCGCACACGCACGACGTCTCGTCCGCCTCGGGAGCGCGCCTCCGCGTGGACAGCGGCTTCATCGTGATGAACGAGCGCACCTATCCGAACCTGCTCCGCCTGTTCGCGGAGCTCGGCGTCGAGACCCGGCCGACCGAGATGAGCATGAGCATCGTCTGCGACGACTGCGGCCTGTCCTACGCCGGCGGCAAGGGCCTGAACGGCATCCTGGCCGACCCGGGTCGCCTCCGCGACCCACGCTTCGTCCGGATGCTGGCGCAGGTGCCTCGCTTCCACCGTCGTGCCCGCCGCCTGCTCGAGTCCGGGGGCGACCTGACCTGGGGCCAGTTCCTCGCCGAGGGCGGCTTCAGCGACTACTTCGTCCAGCACTTCGCCGTCCCGCTGGTCTCATGCGTCTGGTCGTGCGGCGACGAGGACGCGGCGGCCTACCCGGCGAGGCACCTGTTCGCCTTCCTCGACCACCACGGGATGCTCCAGATCACCGGGTCACCCACCTGGCGCACGGTCGTGGGTGGCTCGCGCACCTACGTGGACAGGATCGCCGAACGGCTGGGCGACGTCCGCGCCGGTGAGCCGGTCGCCACCGTGGAGCGGCACGCCGATGGTGTCGAGGTACGCACCGGGGCCGGGTCCTCGCGCTTCGACCGCGTGGTCGTGGCGACCCATGCGGACCAGGCCCTGAGGCTGCTGGTCGACGCCACCCCGGAGGAGAAGACGGACCTGGCGGCCATCAGATACTCGCGCAACGAGACCTGGTTGCACCGTGACGCCAGCCTGCTGCCGGAGTCGCCACGCGCCCGGGCATCGTGGAACTACCGCCTCGCCTCGTGCGGCGGTGGCGCCGACAAGGTGGTCGTCAGCTACTGGATGAACCGGCTCCAGGGCCTCGAGGACCGCGATGAGCACGTGGTCACGCTCAACGCGACCGAGCATGTCGACCCGGCCACGGTCACCGCGCGGATGACCTACGAACACCCGGTCTTCACCACCGAGGCCGTCGCGGCGGCCGCGCGGCTGCGTACGGGCGGCGGGCCTCGGCTGGCCTTCGCTGGCGCCCACCTCGGTTGGGGCTTCCACGAGGACGGTTGTCGCTCCGGCGTCGAGGCGGCCGAGTCGTTCGGGGTGAGGTGGTGATCGCATCACCGGTCTTTCCCGAGGTGCCGTCGCTGGTCGTCGGTCATGTCAGCCACACCCGAGAGGTGCCGGTGCGGCACGCTTTCCGCCACCGCAGCTACCACTGGCTCATCGACGTCGACGATCCACCTCTGCTCCCGCTCTGGCTGCGCCCGTTGGCCGGGTTCCGGGTCGAGGACCATCTCGACGGAGGCTCGTCGGGCCATGGCGTACGTGGCGATCTCGGTGTGTTCCTCGCCCGCCGCGGCGTCGACCTCGCGCCGACCGATCGGGTGCTGATGCTGACGAACGCCCGCGTTCTCGGGCATGTCTTCAACCCCCTCACGGTCTTCTGGGTGCAGTCGGACGACGGTGTGCTGCGCGCGGTCGTCTTCGAGGTGCACAACACCTACGGCGAGCGTCACGCCTACCTGCTCGACGTCGATCGACACGGACGAGCCCGCACCGGCAAGGCCTTCTACGTCTCGCCGTTCAACGACATGGCCGGGACCTATGACATCCGGCTGCAGGTCGACCCGGGACAGGTCTCGGTGACCGTCGGCCTCGACCGCGACGGCGCTCGTGTGCTGACGGCGACCACCCGCGGGACACCGGAGGCCGCGACTCGCCGTGCTCTGCTGCGGGTCAGCCTCACCCATCTGCTGATGCCCCATCGGGTCAGCGCCCTCATCCGGTTCCACGGGATCCGGCTGTGGCTGCGCAGACTGCCCGTCTTCCCTCGTCCGGCCCCTCCGAAGGAGTCCACAACATGACCGCAGAGCCAGTGAGGCTCGGGCTGCCGGCGCACAGGGCGCCGACTGCCACCAAGAGCCTGCGAGCAGGCATCGCCAAGCAGATCCTGCGGCTGGCGACCCGGCAGGTCCCGGTCGACGTCGTGCTCCCGGACGGGAGCCTGCTCAACCGTCGTGCGGGCGCGCCCACCGCGGGACGGCCGGGCAGGCCGGGCATCGTGCTGCGGCGTCCGGAGTCGGTCTACAGCCGGCTCGCGGCGAACCCGAAGATCGGCCTCGGCGAGGCCTACACGGCAGGGGACTGGCACGCCGCGGACGGCACCGATCTCGCCGACGCGCTGACTCCTTACGCCGAACGCCTCTCCGGGCTGCTCCCGGGCTGGATGCTGCGGCTGCGCCGCCTGGTCGACCAGCCCATTCCCGCCGACCAGCGGGGCGCCGTCGAGGACTCCCAGGAGAACATCTCCGCCCACTACGACCTGGGGAACGACATGTTCGCCGCGTTCCTCGACCCCAGCCTCAGCTACAGCTCTGCCCTGTTCGACCGCACCCGTCCGCTCGCCGAGCAGGACCTGGAGGAGGCCCAGCTGCGCAAGGTCGGCGCCGCCCTCGACCTGGCAGGCGTCGGTGCCGGTGACGACCTCCTGGAGATCGGCACGGGGTGGGGGACGCTCGCGATCGAGGCGGCCCGTCGCGGCGCCCGGGTCACCACCGTCACGCTGTCTGTCGAGCAGGCGGCGCTGGCCAGGGAGCGGATCGAGGAGGCCGGTCTCAGCGACCGGGTCGAGGTGCTGGTGCAGGACTACCGGCACGTCGTCGGCACCTTCGACGCCGTGGTCAGCGTGGAGATGATCGAGGCGGTCGGTGAGCGCTACTGGCCGGACTACTTCGCCGCCCTGTCGCGTCTGGTGCGTCCCGGCGGAGCCGTCGCCCTCCAGGCGATCGTGATGCCGCACCAGCGCTATCTGGCGACGCGTCACTCCTACGGATGGGTCCAGAAGCACATCTTCCCGGGTGGGTTGATCCCGTCCGAGACGGTCATCTCCGAGCAGGCCGCCCAGGCCGGGCTGAGGGTTACCCGCACCGACAGGTTCGGAGCCGACTACGCCGAGACCCTGCGCCGCTGGCGCTCCGCCTTCCTGGCTTCGTGGCCGACGATCCGGTCGGACACCTTCGACGAGGGGTTCCGGCGCACCTGGGAGTACTACCTTGCCTACTGCGAGGCGGGTTTCCGGGCCGGGGTCATCGACGTCGCCCAGATCCGCCTCGAACCCGACGAACGGCACCATCCATGACGACCTCACTGATGTGGTTCCGACGGGACCTGCGGCTGGGAGACCATCCTGCCCTGCAGGCCGCGGCTGCCGATGGGCGCGTGGTTCCGCTGTTCGTGCTCGACCCGCGCCTGGCCGGCTCGGGGCAGCGGTGGGAGCGGCTGCTGGCCTCCCTCGCCGCGCTGCGAGAGGAGACGGGCGGGGCACTGGTCATCCGTCAAGGGGACCCGGTCGAGGTGGTGCCTGGGGTCGCGGCCGAGGCCGGGGCGAGCCGGGTGCACGTCTCGACCGAGACGACCCCCTACGGCAGACGCCGCGACGCGGCCGTCGAGCAGCGCCTGGCAGCCGACGGCATCGAGATGGTCGGCACCGGCAGCCCCTACGCCGTGACCCCGGGCAGAGTCCGGAACACGTCCGGAGCGCCCTACCGTGTCTTCACCCCCTTCCTGCGGGCTTGGCGTGAGCACGGCTGGAGAGCACCTGCCGGAGATCCCCAGGTCGAGTGGACGGCCGAGGTCGGATCGGACCCGCTGCCGGACCACCCCGACCAGGAGGCCGGCGAGCGTGCTGCCCTGCACCGATGGGAGGACTTCTGTGCCGAGGACCTGGCCGGCTATGCCGAGGCTCGGGACCGGCCCGACCTCGATCGGACCAGCCGGATCTCGACGGCGCTGAAGTTCGGCGAGATCCACCCACGTACGCTGCTGGCCGATCTGGGCGCGCTCGCGCACGGTGCCTCCGGCGAGGATGTCGAGCGATACGTGGCGGAGCTGGCGTGGCGCGAGTTCTACGCCGATGTGCTCTGGCACGATCCCGGGTCTGCCTGGCGCGACCTGCGTGACGACCTGCGCGGCATGCGCTACGACGAGGATCCGGCGCTGCTGGAGGCATGGAAGTCGGGCACCACCGGCTACCCGTTCGTCGACGCCGGCATGCGTCAGCTGCTCGCGGAGGGCTGGATGCACAACCGGGTGCGGATGGTCGTCGCGAGCTTCCTGGCCAAGGATCTGCACATGTGGTGGCCCGTCGGGGCTCGGCACTTCCTCGACCACCTCCGCGACGGCGACCTGGCCTCCAACAGCCACGGCTGGCAGTGGGTCGCCGGCACCGGGACCGACGCCGCCCCGTACTTCAGGGTCTTCAACCCGGTCACCCAAGGTCGCCGGTTCGACCCGCAGGGCGACTACGTCCGTCGCTGGGTCCCCGAGCTTCGGCACCTCCCCGGCGCGGCGGCCCACGAGCCCTGGCGCCACTCCGATGGAATGGCCAACGGCTACCCGGAACGCGTCGTCGACCATGCCGAGGAGCGTCGCGAGGCGCTCGCCCGGCTGGCAGAGGTGAAGGAGGTACGCACGTGAGCCACGCATCGCCGGCGCCTGACCGCGGCATCGACCGTGTGCTCGACCGCACGGTCGTGCTGGGCTACTCCCGCCTCGGCTACGCGGTCCGTCGCCGCCGCTGGTCCGCGGGTGACCCGCGCCCCGGGGCGCTGGAAGGCCGGACCGCCCTGGTCACCGGTGGCGGCAGCGGTCTCGGCGAGGCCACCGTCCTGGGTCTCGCCCGACTCGGCGCCCGCGTCCACGTCCTCGTGCGCTCGCCCGAACGCGCCGCACACGCGGTCGCCCGGATCGAGCAGCAGCTGCGCGACGAGGGGAGGGTCGCCGAGCTCCGGGTGGAGCGCTGCGACGTCTCCGACCCGGAGGCGATCGACGCCTTCGCCGACGGCTTCTGCGCGCGTGAGGACGGGCGGGCCGAGCTCGACGTGCTCGTGCACAACGCCGGAGTGATGCCGCCCGACCGGACCGAGTCGGTCGACGGTCATGAGCTGTCCGTCGCCACCCACGTGCTCGGGCCGATCCGGCTGACCGAGCGCCTGCTCCCGGCCCTGCGCCGGTCAGAGCGCGGCGCCAGGGTGGTCTTCGTCGCCTCCGGTGGGATGTACACCCAGCCGCTTCCGGTGGGCGACCCCGAGTTCGAGCACGGCACCTACCGAGGTGCCGTGGCGTACGCGCGGTCCAAGCGCATGCAGGTCGAGCTGGCCCCGGTCCTCGACCGGCGGTGGTCCCCGGAGCGGATCTCCACCTCGGTCATGCATCCCGGCTGGGCGGACACGCCGGGCCTGGCCCGCTCGCTCCCCGCCTTCCGTGCCTCGACCCGACTGCTGCTGCGCACACCGGAGGCGGGCGCGGACACCGCGGTCTGGCTCGCCGCCACGGATCCCGTTCCGCCGTCGGGCGCCTTCTGGCACGATCGCCGGATGCGGCCCACGAGCTATCGGGCGGCGACGCATCCCGATCCCGGCGAGACCGAGGAACTGTGGCGGTGGGCGGCAGCGGCCGCCGGCCTGGACAGGCCATAGCTCCTACCTCCCCGACGATCCTTCATCTCTACCGGAAAGGTCCGACCATGCGGTCCGCGACAGCACGTCTCGCGCAGCTCACCACGAGGAAGGCCACGGCATGGGTCGTCCTGGCGATCACGGTCGTCCTGACGGGCGTGGTGATGGCCGTGGGGTCCTCGTTTGGATCCACCAGCTCGGCCCCCGACCCGCTGCCGGCGGATGCCGAGTCGGCCCGCGTCGCTGAGCTCCAGCAGCGCTTTCCGGGAGGAGACGTGCTGCCCGCCGTTGCAGTGGTGGAGCGCGCCGGCGGGCTGACCGCGGAGGACCGGGCCTGGGTCGCCCAGGCGTCGCAGCGCTGGGCCGAGATCACCGGGAACAAGGTCTCGCCGCCGATCCCGGCGACGGACGGCGACGCGCTGATCGTCGCCATCGACGTCGACGCCGAGGTGACCGGACTCGATCTCACCGAGCTCGTCGGCGACCTGCGAGACACGGTCGACGAGGACCGGCCCGACGGCCTCGTGGTCGAGCTCACCGGTGGTGCCGCCTTCGCCGCCGACATCTCCTCGGCGTTCGAGGGGGCGGATCTGCGGCTGCTTCTCGTCACGGCCGGTGTCGTCGCGCTGCTGCTGATCCTGACCTACCGATCGCCGGTGCTGTGGCTCGTGCCGCTGATCGTGGTCGCGGTGGCCGACCGCACCGCATCGGTGGTCACCCAGATCGTCGCGGACTGGACGGGTAGCGGGCTCGACGGCTCGACGTCGGGGATCACCAGCGTGCTCGTCTTCGGTGCCGGCACCAACTACGCGCTCCTGCTGGTCTCGCGCTACCGCGAGGAGCTCCGGCGGCATGCGCACCACCGTGACGCCCTCGCAGCGGCGGTACGCGGCTCCGCCGAGGCGATCGTGGCGAGCAACCTCACGGTCGTGCTCGCGCTGCTGGCGCTGGTGTTCAGCGTCGCTCCCAGCACCCGCTCGCTCGGAGTCTCGGCCGCCATCGGTCTGCTGGTGGCCCTGGCCTTCGCGCTCTTCGCCCTGCCCGCAGCGCTGTCGTTGTTCGGCCGTGGCCTGTTCTGGCCGTTCGTACCCCGCGACGGCGAGGACGAGAAGTCCCGCGACGGTGTCTGGTTCCGGATCGCCCGTGCCGTGGTGAGCCGCCCGGCAGCGGTGCTGGCCGTGGCCGCGCTGATCCTGGGCGTACTCGCCTCCGGGCTCCTCGGCGTCAAGGTCGGGCTCTCCCAGACCGACCAGTTCCGTGTCGACGCCGAGTCCGTCGACGGTCTGGACACCCTCTCGAAGCACTTCCCGCCGGGTGCCTCAGATCCGGTGACGATCGTGGTCGGAGCCGACGAGACCGACGCCGTTCTCGCGCAGGTCAACCAGATGGACGGCGTCGACAGCGCACGCCCGTCGGGCGAGAGCGGCGACCTGGTGAAGATCACCGCGACGCTGGACGACGCACCGGCGACCCCGGAGAGCATCGAGACGATCGAGACGATGCGCAGCGAGCTGGCCGGGACCGGCGCTCTCGTCGGTGGCAGCGTGGCCAAGGACCTGGACAGCCGGAACGGTGCCGAGCGTGATCTGAGGATCGTCGTGCCGATGATCCTGCTGGTGGTGCTGCTGGTGCTCTTCGCGGTGCTGCGGTCGATCGTGACGCCGCTGGTGCTCGTCAGCATCAGCGTGATCGCCACCCTCGCCGCCCTCGGACTGGGCGCCTGGATGAGCACTCATGTCTTCGGGTTCCCTGCCCTCGACGTCAGCACACCGATCTACGCCTTCCTCTTCCTGGTGGCGCTCGGTGTCGACTACACGGTGTTCCTCGTCCTGCGTGCACGGGAGGAGACCGCCGAGCACGACACCGTCGACGCCATGGTGATGGCGGTCGGGCTGACCGGTGGTGTGATCACCAGCGCCGGCATCGTGCTGGCCTCGGTGTTCGCGGTGCTGGGTGTGCTGCCCCTGATCACGCTGACCCAGGTGGGCCTCATCGTGGGCCTGGGCATCCTGCTGGACACCTTCCTCGTTCGCACCGTGGTCGTGCCGGCGGTCTTCGCGCTGGTCGGCGACAGGATCTGGTGGCCCGCCCCGATCGCCCGCCGGCACGCCGAGGATCCGGTGGTCAGCGACCCGCGGTGAGCACGCGAGCCGCCTCCCGGCCGGCGGCGGCGTTGAGGACGCCGGCGCGCGAGCCCGCGAGCTTGGCGGCGATGTGCTCGTCGACGGTGACGTCGCGGTAGAGGCGGGGGTGCTCGTCGTCGACGAACCCGGGCAGCGGACCGATCATCGCCTCGGCGTCGCCGTCGAAGAAGTACGCAGCCGACCGGCGTCGCCGGATGGTGCCGCCGACGATCGGCGGCTTGACCCGGTGCAGGGTCGAGAGCCACTGCTCGTTGGTGAGTCTGGTCGTGAGGTCACCGAGGTTGATCAGCAGCGCCCCGTCGGCCGGGCTGACGTCGTGCCACTCGCCGTCGTGGAGGACCTGGAGGCCCTTGACCCGGTCGGCCCACAGGATCGTGACGATCCCGTAGTCGGTGTGCTCGCCCATCCCGATCATGTCCTCGTCGACCTCGACGCGGGTGCCCTCGGGCAGGGCATAGTTGTTCATCCGCAGGACCTCGATCGGATGGGCCGCGAGGCGCGAGATCGCGCCGCGATCCAGGTCGAGCGCGTCCTCGAAGATGGTGACCATGGTCCGCACGACCCGGGCGGCCTCGGCGCGCCAGGCGTCGATGCGTACCTGGAAGTCCGGGACCTCCGGCCAGGTGTTCTCCGCGTAGTGCGCCTCGACGAGGTCGGCACCGGGGTGGTCGGAGACCGACGAGCCGACGTTGAAGGCCTCGAAGAAGTCCTTCATCCGGGTCTCGGACTGCACCCCGGCGCTGAGCGCGAGCGTCTCCGACTTGGGCGGGGTGTAGCCACGGTTCTCGGCGGCAGGGCGGCGCCACCGGGACTTCTCCTCCAGCGACAGCGCGAAGAAGTCGTCCATCGCCGAGGCGAGCCCTTCGGCCAGAGACGGCGCGACGCCGTGGCCGAGGATCTGGATGAAGCCGACCTCACGGCAGGCGGTGTCGATCGCGGCCGCGACGGCTGCCTTCTCCTCGGGCGTTCCGCCCTGGACGTACGCAGCGATGTCGACGACAGGGACGTGGAAAGTGCTCACGGGTGCTCTCCTAGCAAGGCGCAGACGGTTTTGGTCGTGCCCGGAGGTGTCCGCTTTCCCGGCCTGGAGGCCTCGCTGTCCGTTGAACTCGGGCCTCACCACCCTAGAGCGCCGACGTTTCGGCGCTATTTCGGGCCGAGGTGCTCGTCGAAGAAGGCGAAGATGCGGCGCCAGGCGTCCTCCGCCTCGGGCTCGGAGTAGTTGTAGCCCACCACCCGTTCCAGGGCGGGAACGGGGCGGGGGAAGCCCCACTCGTTCATGAAGCTGTGGCCGACGTCCGGGTACTCCTTGAGGTCGCGGGGCACGTCGCCCGCGGCCAGTGCCGCCTCCACCTTGCGCGCGGCACCGGGTAGCAGGCGATCCTTGGCGCCGAAGCTCGCCACCATCGGACACGAGGAGCTCAGCGCGGACATATCCCTCGGCAGCACCCCGTAGTTGGGTGCCGCCGCGTCGAAGATGCCCCGGGGAGCCAGCAGGAGCGTGAAGCCGCCGCCCATGCAGAAGCCGACGATGCCGACCTTGCCGGTGCAGCGTGGGTCGGCGGCGAGGTGGTCGCGAGCGGCGATCAGGTCGTCGACCGCGGTGCCCTTGCCGGTCACCAGCGACTTCATCGTGCTGACGACGCATCCGACCTTCGGGCCGCGGTGGTAGAGCGACGGCGTCAGCGCCAGGTAGCCGTTGGCAGCGATCCGGTCGCCGATCCGCTGGACGTCCGAGGTCACACCCATCAGGTCCTGCACGACGACGACGCCGGGCCAGGGGCCGTCACCTTCGGGCACCGACAGGTAGCCACGCGTCGGCCCGGCGGGCGCCACATAGTCGATCATCGACATCTCATCACCTCGGGCGCTCATCCTTGCAGGTCGAGCGCCCGAGGTGCGATCAGTCCACCTTGGAGGGGTGCTTGGCGAGCGGGGTGACGTGCACGTCCATGTAGGGGAACAGCGGCAGGCCGGAGAGGATCTGGTGCAGCTCGTCGTGGGACTCGACGTCGAACACCGAGAAGTTCGCGTACTCCCCGGCGATCCGCCACAGGTGCAGCCACTTCCCGGCCCGCTGGAGCTCCTGTGCGTAGGCCTTCTCGCGGGCGATCGTGTCGTCGCGGACGTCCGGATCCAGATCGTGCGGGATCCGGACGTCCATGCGTACGTGGTAGAGCATCAGCCGCGGACCGGGTCGAGGACGAAGCCGTAGTCGACGCTGACGGAGCCGTCCTCGTTGGTGACCGGCGCCAGGACGAGCTCGGGCTTGACCGCCGAGGCGATGTCGTCGTCGTTGTGCTCGTCGCCGGGGAAGTAGAGCTGGGCGGTGAGGAGCTCGTGGCCCGGGGCCGACACCTTGACGTGCAGGTGGGCCGGACGCCAGGCGTGCCAGCCGGCGGCGGCGATGAGCTTGCCGCAGGAGCCGTCGGTCGGGATCTGGTAGGGCGCCGGCTGGATCGTGTGGATCTCGAAGGCGCCGTCGGCCCCGACCGTGAAGCTGCCGCGCAGGTTCCACTCCGGGATGCCCGGCGCGAACTGCGAGTAGAAGCCGTCGGCGTCCGCGTGCCAGAGCTCGACCTTGGCGCCGTCGAGCGGGGTGCCGTCGGTCGAGGTGATCGTGCCGGTCCAGGTCAGCGGGGTGCCGGCCTCGCCCTCGCGCATCGGGATGGTGCCCTTCGCACCCTGCTCCGGGGCGGCGGGGACGTAGTAGGGGCCCTCGATGGTGCCCTTGTTGCCCTCGCGGTGCTCGGTGGCGACCTTCTCGATCTCGTGCTCGACCCAGACGTCGAGGAAGAGCGGCCACTCGCCGTCCTTGCCGACCTGGATCAGCCACGCCTTGAGCGCGTTGTACTCGTCGTAGCTGACCTTCTCCTCCCGGATCGTCTCGTAGACGGCGTTGAGCACGCGCTTGGCGAGCCGGTCGACGCGCTCCGGCGGGGTGTCCTTGACGGCCTCGAAGGGCGACTTGTCGGCGGCGAACCGCTCGGTGGCGGAGGCGCCCGAGGCAGCGGCGGTGGCGGCCTCGGTGGGCTCGAGGGTCTGGTCGGTGGTCATGGGTGTGTCCTCTCGTGTTGCGGTGTGGGGTCTGGTGTTCAGTTGTCGGTGCGGTAGCGATCCAGCTTCTCCGGATCGATCTCGACCCCGAGGCCGGCACCAGGACGTACGGCGAGCTCGCCGTCACGGATCTCGAGCGGCTCGGTGAGCAGGTCATCGGCCATGTCGAGGAAGTTGGAGAGCTCACCGGCCCGGCGGGAGGTGAGCCGGTGGGCGGAGCCGAAGGCGATCGAGCAGGCGGTGCCGAGCTGGCCGTCGATCTGGTTGCCCATCACGACCTCCAGCCCGAGACCCTCGGCGAGATGTAGCACCTGCTGCGACCCGGTGAAGCCGGTGCGCGCGGTCTTGATGCTGATCGCGGTGGCCGAGCCGCCGAGCACCTCGCGGGTGACGTCGGCCGCGGTCGGCACCGACTCGTCGGCGATGAACGGCACGTCCACCTGACTGACCAGCCAGCGCCGCCCGAGCACGTCGTCGGCCGGGTTGAGCTCCTCGGCGAAGAGCAGGTCCAGGTCGGCCATCTGCTTCATCGCCCGGGCGGACTCGGCCGCGGTCCAGCCGCGGTTGCCGTCGACGTACAGCTCGATGTCGGCGCCGAAGCGCTCGCGCAGAGCCCGGACGACGGCGGTGTCGAGCTCGATGGGGGAGCGGCCGACCTTCACCTTGAACGTGCGGATCCCGTACGTGTCGAGCATCCGCTCCGCCTCGGCGACCATCGCCTCGGGCGAGTCGAAGCCGAGCATGTGCGAGACGCGCATCTGGTCGGTGAAAGCGCCGAGCAGGTCGACGACCCGCAGGTCCAGGGTCTTGCCGAGGGCGTCCCACATGGCCATGTCGACCGCGGCCTTGGCGGTCGGGTTGCCGACGGTGCGCTCCATCAGGGCACGGGCGGTCTCCCGCTCGAGCAGCGTGAGCCCGGCGAGCTGCGGGGCGAAGAGCTGGTCGATCACGGCGATGATCCCGGCCTGGGTCTCGCCGTAGGTGAACGGCCGCGGCGGCGCCTCGGCGATGCCGACGACACCGTCGTCGGTGTGGACCCGGACCAGCACGTGCTGGGCGGTGTGGACCTCGCCGGAGGCGAAGCGCAGCGGTTTGCGGTAGGGGATGGCGAAGGGGATCGCCTCGATCTTGGTGATCTTCATGACCGGGGAGCTTCCAGACGGGGTGCGGTGAACAGGTCGGCTGCCTCGAGGACCTCGATGACGGCGTCGACGACGGGGTTGTCGTCGTCGGTGCGGTAGGCGAGGGAGAGCTCGACGCTGCCGGCGTCGAGCAGGTCGCGGAAGACCACGCCCTCCAGCGGCAGGGCGCGGACCGAGGCCGGGACGACGGCCACGCCGAGGCCCGCGGCGACCAGCGCCAGCAGGACCGCGGTGCTCGGGGCCTCGTGCTCGCGGCGCGGGACGAACCCGGCCTCGCGGCAGCTGCGCAGGACGGCCTCGTTGACCGCGGAGTCGCGGGCGCTGTAGGCGATGAACGGCTCGGTGCGCACGTCGGCCAGCGCCACGACCGGCTCGACGGCCAGCCGATGGTCGACCGGGATCGCGAGGGCGAGCGGCTCGACCTCGAGGGTGCGCAAGGTCAGTCCCTCGCCGACCGCCGGCGGCCGCAGTACGCCGAGGTCGAGCGCTCCGCTCTGCAGCCGCTCGCACTGGGCCGGGGTGAGCAGGTCGGCGTGGATCTCCAGCGCCACCTCGGGCAGCTCGCGCTTGACCACCCGGGCGATGCCCGGCAGGTGCGAGAACGAGGCGGTGCCGGTCAGGCCCAGGCGGACCAGGCCGTGGCGGCCGGCTCCGATGCGGCGTACGCCTCGGACGCTGTCGTCGATGGCCGACAGGACCCGGGTGGCCTCGGCGCGCAGGAACTCGCCGGCGGGGGTGAGGGAGACCTGGCGGGTCGTGCGGGTGAACAGGGTGACGTCGAGCTCGGACTCGAGCTGGCGGATCGCCTGGGAGAGCGCCGGCTGGGCGATGTGCAGCTGCGCCGCGGCCTGGCCGAAGTGGCAGGTCTCGGCGACGGCGGCGAAGTACCGCAGGTGGCGTAGCTCCATGAAGCGCTCCTCACGAGGTGGTGATGGTCGCCACACTAGGTCTGCGATAGATAAACAACAAGGACGAAACTGACGCTCATTGATTGATTCGAATGATCAATGGATGCCGAGGTCGGAACTGGGCATTCGCCTGGTGTGACGGCCGCCACTCCCTTGCGAAGGTGTGGTGACCGTCACCCGTTGGAGGCATCACCATGACCGCACCGCTCACCGAGAGCCTGGGCCACATCGAGAACGTCCTGGCGGACGCCGTGGTCGAGGACCGCGAGGCCGGGATCTACCGCGCCAACCGCCGGATCTTCACCGATGAGGAGATCTTCGAGCTGGAGATGAAGCACATCTTCGAGGGCAACTGGATCTACCTCGCCCACGAGAGCCAGGTACCCGACCCCGGCGACTACTTCACCACCTACATCGGGCGACAGCCGGTCGTGATCACCCGCGACAAGGACGGCGAGCTGCACTGCATGATCAACGCCTGTGCCCATCGCGGGGCGATGCTGTGCCGGCGCAAGACCGACAACCGGATGACCCTGACCTGCCCGTTCCACGGCTGGACGTTCCGCAACGACGGCACCCTGCTCAAGGTCAAGGACCCCGACGACGCCGGCTACCCGGAGAGCTTCAACACCGAGGGCTCCCACAACCTCACCCACGTGGCCCGCTTCGACAGCTACCGCGGCTTCCTGTTCGGCTCGCTCAACGAGGACGTCCTCCCGCTCGACGAGCACCTCGGCGACACCGTCAAGGTCATCGACATGCTCGTCGACCAGTCGCCCGACGGGCTCGAGGTCCTGCGCGGTGCCTCGACCTACACCTACGACGGCAACTGGAAGGTCCAGGCAGAGAACGGCGCCGACGGCTACCACGTCACCGCCACCCACTGGAACTACGCGGCCACCACCTCGCGACGCAACACCGGCGAGTCGAAGAACACCACCAAGACCGTCGACGCCGGCAGCTGGGGCAAGGCGGGCGGTGGCTACTGGTCCTACCCGAACGGCCACCTGTGCCTGTGGACCTGGGCGGCCAACCCCGCCGACCGGCCGCTGTGGGACCAGATGGACACGCTCAAGGAGAAGTTCGGCGACGCCAAGGGCGAGTTCATGGTCAAGGGCTCCCGCAACCTGCTGCTCTACCCGAACGTGTATCTGATGGACCAGTTCTCGACCCAGGTCCGGCACTTCCGGCCGATCTCCGTCGAAAAGACCGAGGTCACCATCTACTGCATCGCCCCCAAGGGCGAGAGCCCGGAGTCGCGGGCCTGGCGGATCCGGCAGTACGAGGACTTCTTCAACGCCTCCGGCATGGCCACGCCCGACGACCTGGAGGAGTTCCGCTCCTGCTACGTGACGTACCAGGCCTCCGCGGCGCCGTGGAACGACATGAGCCGCGGCGCCGAGCACTGGCTCACCGGGCCCGACGAGGTCGCCGAGGCGCTGGAGATGCCGGGCGTGATCTCCGCCGGCGCGAAGAACGAGGACGAGGGCCTCTACCCGGTCATGCACGCGCAGTGGGCCGAGCAGATGCGTACGGCCATCGCGAACGAGGCGCAAGCCGGCGGGGAGCGCAGCGACCGACGCCAGAAGGGGAACTGACCATGACGCTCACACAGCAGAACGCTGCTCCGGCCGGGGCGAAGCTGATCACGCAGAACGCGATCGAGCAGTTCCTCTACCGCGAGGCGCGCTTCCTCGACGACCGCGAGTTCGAGAAGTGGCTCGAGTGCTACGCCGACGACGTCGTCTACTGGATGCCCTGCTGGGACGACGCCGACCTCCTCACCGAGGACCCGCAGACCGAGATGTCGCTCATCTACTACCCGAACAAGGGCGGTCTGGAGGACCGCGTCTTCCGGATCCGTACGGAGCGGTCCTCGGCCACCTCGCTGCCGGAGCCGCGTACGTCGCACAACATCAGCAACGTCGAGGTCATCGAGCGCCGCGGCGACGTGGTCGACGTGCGCTTCAACTGGCACACCATGTACTTCCGCTACAAGACCGTCGACCCCTACTACGGCACGTCGTTCTACACCATCGACTTCTCCGGCGAGCAGCCGCTGATCCGCCGCAAGACCGTGGTGCTGAAGAACGACTACATCCACCACGTCGTCGACATCTACCACGTCTGAGGCGCGCGATGACTGCAACAGAGACCGAGCCCACCACCGCGGTCGCGACCCACCAGGTCGCGTTGTCCTTCGAGGACGGGGTGACCCGGTTCATCACCGTGCGTGAGGACCAGACCGTGGCTGATGCGTCCTACCGGCAGCGGATCAACATCCCGCTGGACTGCCGCGACGGCGCCTGCGGGACGTGCAAGGCGCTGTGCGAGTCGGGGGAGTACGACGGTGGCACCTACATCGAGGACGCGCTGTCGGCGGCGGAGGCCGCCCAGGGGTACGCCCTGCCGTGCTCGATGAAGCCGCGTTCGGACCTCGCGCTGCAGATCGCCACCACCTCCGAGGTCGCCAAGACCGGGGCCGCGAGCTACACCGGAACCGTCGTCGGCCTGGACCGACTGAGCCCGACCACGGTCGAGCTCTCGCTCGACATCCCCAACCGCGGGGAGCTCGCGTTCCTGCCCGGCCAGTACGTCAACATCGCCGTCCCCGGCACCGACGTCACCCGGTCGTACTCCTTCGCGAACGCCCCGCACCATGAGCGGCTCGTCTTCCTGGTCAAGCTGACCGACGGCGGCGCGATGTCGACCTGGCTGACCGAGCGGGCCGCCGTCGGCGACGAGGTCACCTTCACCGGGCCGAACGGCTCCTTCTTCCTGCG
Organism: Nocardioides sp. NPDC057772; assembly: GCF_042798075.1. Lineage (NCBI taxonomy): Bacteria > Bacillati > Actinomycetota > Actinomycetes > Propionibacteriales > Nocardioidaceae > Nocardioides > Nocardioides sp. NPDC057772. The sequence goes on along the minus strand of NZ_JBHVKN010000005.1, from coordinate 38,173 downwards.
CGAGGCGCGTCGGCCGGTGCTGATGCTGGCCGGCGGCACCGGACTGGCGCCGGTGCTCTCGATGCTGCGCCAGCTCGAGGTCGACGGCTGTGACCGTGGCGGCCGGCTGGTCTACGGCGTGAGCACCGACGACGACCTGGTCAAGCTCGACGAGGTCGGCGAGCTGATCTCGCGACTGCCCGGCTTCACCTGGGACCACTGCGTCTCCGACCCCGCCTCGACCGCCGCCAACAAGGGCTACGTGATGAGCCTGATCGGCGAGGAGGACCTCCACGACGGCGACGTCGCGATCTACCTGTGCGGCCCGCCACCGATGGTCGAGGCGGTGCGTACGCACGTCGCCGGTGCCGGCATCGAGCCCACCGGGTTCTACTACGAGAAGTTCGCCCTCGCCGTCCCCGCCGCTGCCGAGGCGTCGGCCGCGTCGGCCGAGGCGTCGGCAGCGTCGGCCGAGGCGTCACCCGTACGCGTCGAGCTGGAGACACACCCGGAGGCACGGGCGATCGCGGGGCAGCAGATGCTCCCGGCGGTCGACCTCGGCCCCGCCGGATCGGCTGCCCTGGCTCGGGACGACGGAGATGTCGTACGCCGCATCGCCGGTCAGCTGGTCGCGCCAGCCGCGCTCGACGGAGCTGTCGGCATGGTCGCCGAGGACGACGGCATGACCGTGACCGGTGACGCCCGCCGGATCGGCGGCCAGGAGGTGTTCCCGACCCGGGATGACCTCTCGACCGACGCGGGTGACGCTTCGGCCGACGCGGGCGACGTCTCGACGACCGCGGACGGCTACACGATCGGCGAGGAGCACCCGGACATCTCCGCGTCCGACGCGATCTTCGAGGCGCGTGCGGCGCTGGAGGTGGGGGCGCTGGATCTGACCATCGGGCGGCTCGACTCCCAGCAGCTGGCCGGCTACCGGCTGCTCGCCGAGTCGACCGTCCCGTACGTCGACGGCGACCGCTTCCTCGACGCCCACGGCTACACCGAGTCGAACGCGGCCTTCCACGACTACCTGTTCACCCTCACCGGCAACGGCCACCTGCTGGCGGCCTACCAGGCGCTCGGGGTCAAGGGCCGGATGGAGGACGTGCTGCGCAACGCCACCTGGTGCCACCCGCGGTGCACCCAGGACCACCTCGACATCGTCGAGGCGTTCGAGCGCGGCGACCGGACCGCCGCCCGCGACCTGATCAAGGCCCACAGCGAGCGTTCCCAGGAGACGATGCGGCGCGCGATGGCCGAGTCGGCCGCCGCGACCAGGCCACGGTTCATCACCCCGGGCCGGTTCGCCGGGCAGGTCGTGGTGGTCACCGGGGCGGCCCAGGGCATCGGCGCGCAGGTGGCTCGCCGGGTGGCGGCGGAGGGCGGAAAGGTCGTCCTCGCCGACCGCTCCCCGCTGGTCGCCGACGTCACCCACGAGCTCACCGGTCAGGGCGCCACGGCCAGCGCGGTGGAGTGCGACCTCGAGCACTACGAGGGTGCCGCGGCGCTGGTGGAGCAGGCTCTGGCGACGTACGGCCGGATCGACGTGCTCATCAACAACGTCGGCGGAGCGATCAACTTCAAGCCGTTCACCGAGTTCACGCCCGCGCAGATCGACGCCGAGATCACCCGGTCGCTGATGACCACGCTCTACGCCTGCCGTGCCGCTCTGCCGGGCATGGTCGAGCGCGGCCGCGGCGTGATCGTCAACGTCTCCTCGGCCGCGACCCGGGGCATCCACCGGATCCCGTACTCGGCCGCGAAGGGCGGGATCAACGCGATCACCGCCTCCCTCGCCCTGGAGTACGCCGGTGATGGCATCCGGGTCACCGCGACGGCCCCGGGAGGTACGGAGGCTCCGCCGCGCCGGATCTCCCGGGGCACTCCAACGCCCCGGACCGACACCGAGAAGGCGTGGTTCCAGGCCCACATCGACCAGACCCTCGAGACCTCACTGATGCACCGCTACGGCACGCTCGACGAGCAGGCCGCCGCGATCTGCTTCCTCGCCTCCGAGGAGGCCTCCTACATCACCGGCACGGTCCTTCCCGTCGCCGGCGGTGACCTCGGCTGAGCCACCAGGTTCCTCTCTCGGGGCCGTCCCTCCCTTCGCGAGTGCGCTCGCGTCACCCATGGAGATCACCCATGCCCGACAACACCGAAAACACCGATGAAATCGCCCGGGCCAAGAGCGGGCGCCAGCTCGCCTGGGTCGTCGTGCTCTCCGCGCTGGCCCTCATGTTCGACGGCTACGACCTCGTGGTCTACGGCACGGTGCTGCCGACGCTCATGGCCGACCCCTCCCAGATCGGCCAGCTCTCAGCGGGCCAGGCCGGCACGCTGGGCAGCTACGCCCTGGTCGGCGTGCTCGTCGGCGCGCTGAGCGCCGGTGCGGTCAGCGACCGGATCGGCCGCCGCAAGGTCGTGCTCGCCAGCATCACCTGGTTCTCGCTCGGGATGGCCGCGACCGCGTTCGCGCAGTCGATCGCCGTCTTCGGCATCCTGCGCTTCCTCACCGGCCTCGGTCTGGGCGCGATCCTGGCGACGGTCGGTGCCCTGGTCGCCGAGTTCGCGCCGCCGGAGCGGAAGAACCGGCTCAACGCGATCGTCTACAGCGGCATCCCCGCCGGTGGCGTGAGCGCCTCGCTGATGGCACTGATCATCGACCCGAGCGGCTCCAACTGGCGGATCCTGATGGCGATCGGCGCCGCCCCGCTGGTCCTGCTGCTCCCGTTCGCGGTCGCGAAGCTGCCCGAGTCACAGCTGTGGCTCGACTCCCGCGGCCGAGCCGCCGCGACCACCACCGCTCCGGACGCGGTCGGCTTCGGCGCCCTGGCTCGCCGGCCGCTGGCCTTCCCGACCCTGGTGCTCGGGCTGATGAGCTTCTCCGGTCTGCTGCTGACCTACGGCCTCAACACCTGGCTGCCCAAGATCATGGAGGACAACGGCTACGGCAAGGCGTACGCCCTGGCCTTCCTGCTGGTGCTCAACGGCGGCGCCATCCTCGGTGGCCTCCTCGCCTCGTACGTCGCCGACCGCACCGGGGCCAAGAAGGTGGTCTCGACGACCTTCGTGCTCGCCGGTCTGATGTTGTTGCTGCTGCCCCTCGGACTGCCGCTCGCCGTCCTGTTCCCGGCCGTCGCGATCGCCGGCGTCGGCACGATCGGCACCCAGGTGCTCATCTACGGGCTCGTCGCCAATTACTACCCGACCCGGGCGCGCGGTGCGGGCGTCGCCTGGTGTGCCGGGTTCGGCCGGCTCGGCGGCATCGTCGGACCGATCATCGGTGGGGCACTGGTCGCCGCGGGTGTCGGAGGCACGACCGCCTTCCAGATCTTCGCGGGTGTCGCGGTGCTCGGTGCGGTGGTCACCGTGGCGGTGCCGCGATCCCCGGAGGAGCCGGTCGTGGCCGTCACGCTCGAGGAAGGCCTGCCCGCGTGAGGAGGCCTAGGGTGTGACCGTGCTCATAGAAAGAGCTGGGTGTGTCGGTCGTGAGGACGAGCTCGTCGAGCTCACCTCGCGGCTGGCCCTCGCTCGCACCGAAGGCTCCGCCGCCGTCCTGGTCCTCGGGGACCCGGGGCTGGGGAAGACCGCGCTGCTGCGCGGGCTGGCCGACCGGGTCACGACGCCGCCGCTGAAGGCCCGCGCGGGTGCATGGGAGCAGGACTGCCCCGGCTCGGTGCTGCGCCAGCTGCTCGGTGAAGAGCCGCCGGACGACGCGGTCGCCGCGGCCGACGTCCTGTTCGCGCGAGCCCTGGCCGAGCGTGCAGAGGAGTCCGGTCTCGTCCTGGTCGACGACGCCGACCTCGCCGACACGCTCTCGCTGCAGGCGATCGCCTCCGCGCTGCGCCGCCACCACGACGCACCGGTGCTGGTGGTGCTGGCAGCCACCCGCAGCACCCCGTTCCTCGGCGAGATCGCCGCCGACACCGTACGCATCGAGGGGCTGGACGCGGCCGCGGTCGGCGAGCTCGCCGCCGTGCGCGGTCGGGTCCTGCACCCGGCGATGGCCGAGGTGCTCACCCGCCACACCGCCGGCAGCCCGCGCGACGCGGTCGCCCTGCTCGACGAGCTCCCGCCGAGCCGGTGGGCACGGCCGGACACCCAGCTGCCCGCCCCCGTCCACGTACGCGACGAGGTCCAGCTCGCTCTCGCCGGCTGCGGCGCCGACGGACGTGCGCTCGCCGAGGCCTTCGCGATCCTGGGTGAGGACGCGTCGCTGGGTCAGGCCGCCACCCTCGCCGGCCTCGACGACCCGCTGTCCGCGGTCGACGCCCTGGTCTCGGCCGGGCTGATCGAGACCACCCGCGACCACCGCCCCCGCTGGCGTACGCCGCTGGTCGGTGTCGCCGTGCGCGGCACGATGGGCGCTCGCCGGGCCGCCGACGCGCACCAGCGCGCGGCCGCGATCGTCGACGACGAGGTTCGGCGGGCCCGGCATCTCGTCGCCGCGACCCCGGTGCCCGACGCCGCGCTCGCCGACGAGGTCGCCCGGCTGGCGCAGCGGCGTGGCGACGAGGGCGCCTGGGCGCAGGCCGCGGCGCTCTACCGCGACGCCAGCCGGCTCACCGAGGACCCGGTGCGGCGCGACGACAGGCTGATCCGCTCCGTCGACGCGCTGGTCGCGGCGGGCGACGGCATGGGTGCCGCGGCGCTGGTGCCGGTCGTCGAGAGCCTGCGCGAGACGCCGCTGCGCGACGCCGTGCTCGCCTACCTGGCGATCCTGCGGGGCCGGGCCACCGAGGCCGAGGTGAGGCTCAAGCGCGCCTGGGACATCGTCAACCCCGACCGGGAGCCGGAGACCGCAGCGCTGATCGCCACCCGTCACGTGCTGCACTCGCTGGCCCTGTGCCGCGGCGAGGAGCTGGTCACCTGGGCCGACCGGGCGATCTCGCTCGCCGGCCGCGACTCGGCGGCCGGAGTCGAGGCCGCGGCGATCCGCGGGCTGGGGCTGGCGATGTCGGGCCGGTTCGAGGAGGCCCATGCCGCCTACGCCCTGGCCGCCCGCCGTGTCGGTCACAGCGCCCAGACTCAGCGGGTCACCATGGGTCGCGGCTGGTTGGGTGTCCTCACCGACGAGCCCGACGAGAGCCGCAGCCGACTGGAGGGGGTCACCGACCCGCGGATCCTGGGCGGCTCGACGCGGATCGCGATGTGGGCGCTGGCCTGGCTGGCGCGCGTGCAGTTCCTCACCGGTGAGGGCGACGCGGCGCTGCAGACGGTCGCCGCCGGGCGAGCGCTCGCGACGACGTCGGGCATCGCCCTGGTCACCCCGCTCCTGGAGTGGACCGCCACCGAGACCCACCTGTTGCGCGGCAGCTGGGAGGACGCTGCCCGCACCGCCCGCGCCGCCGAGATCGGCGCCCAGGGCTACGAGATCATGCGCGTCCCCGCGCTGCTCGCCCGCGCCCACATCGCCGAGGCGCGCAGCGACTTCCGTGCCGTGCTCCGCATCCTCGAGCCGCTCACCCAGGCCCCGGCCGGAAGCGCGCTGAGCGAGCCGGCGATCTGGCCCTGGGCCGAGACGTACGCCGCAGCGCTGGTCGCCGAGGGCCGCCTGGACGAGGCCGACGAGTTCCTGCGCCCGCACGAGACCCGCGCCCGCGAGGAGGAGCACCGCTCCGCCCAGGCCAGGCTCGCCGCCGCTCGTGGCCGCTGGCACGGCGCGCGCGGCGACCTCGCGGGGGTCCGCGACACCTTCGACCGTGCCCTCGAGCTGCTGGAGGGACTGCCGCTGCGCTACGAGCGCGCCCGGATCACCTTCGCCTACGGCCAGGCGCTCCGTCGTGCCGGCCGCCGTCGGGACGCCGAGGCGCTGCTGTCGTCGGCGCGCGATCTGTGGGACGGCCTCGGCGCGTCGATGTACGTCGACGCCGCCGAGCGCGAGCTGCGCGCCGGGGGAGTGCGGGCACCGCGCGGCCAGCGCGGCCCAGTCGACCTCACCCCGCAGGAGGAGACCGTCGCGGAGATGGTCGCCTCGGGCCTCTCCAACCGCGAGGTCGCCGCGCAGCTGTTCGTCTCACCCAAGACCGTGCAGTACCACCTGACCCGCATCTACGCGAAGCTCGGCGTCCGCAGCCGGACCGAGCTCGCCGCGATGGCGGCCGAGCCGACGGAGGAACCATGAGCACCGTCGTCCGCGAGCACCGCCCCGACCTCAGACGTGACCTGGGTTGCCACGAGCTGGTCAACGGCTTCATCGGGTTCCTGTTCTCCTGCACCGGCCCGGTCGCGGTCATCCTCGCCGTCGGCCAGGGCGCCGGACTCTCCGCCGCAATGGTCGCCTCCTGGGTGAGCGCGGTCTTCTGCCTCAACGGCGTCCTGACGATCATCGCCTCGCGCTGGAGCCGGCAGCCGCTGGTCTACTTCTGGACCATCCCCGGCACCGTGGTCGTCGGCCAGGCCATGGCCGCCGGCACCACCTGGCCGGAGGCGGTCGGCGGGTTCGTCATGGCCGCGTTGCTGCTGGTCGCGCTGGCCCTGACCCGGCAGGTCGACCGGGTGATGCACCTGCTGCCGATGCCGATCGTGATGGCGATGGTGGCCGGTGTCTTCCTCCGCTTCGGCACCGACCTGGTCCTCGCCGTCGACCGCGACCTGGCCATCGCCGGACCGATGGTCGCCGCCTTCGTTGCCGTCAGTGCGATCCCGCGGCTGGCCCGCTGGCTCCCCGCCGTGCTGGTGGCGCTGGCCGTCGGCGCGGTCGCGGTGAGTCTCGCCGACCGGCCCGCCGTCGAGGTCTCCGGGCGCTGGGTCATCGACCCGGTCTGGACCACGCCGATCTTCACCGGGTCGGCCTTCGTCGAGCTCACTATCCCCCTGCTGATCACCGTCCTGGTCGTCCAGAACGGCCAGGGCATGGCCGTCCTGCGCGCCGCCGGCCACGACCCGCGGATGAACCAGGTGACCGGCTGGTGCGGGGTGACCTCGCTGGTCGCAGCCCCGTTCGGCGGCGTGTCCACCTGCCTGGCCGGGCCCACCAACGCGCTGGTCACCGCCTCGGGGGAGCGGCGGCGGCACTATGCCGCGGCGGTCTGGTGCGGCGTACTCGCGATCGGGTTCGGGATGCTCGCCCCCGGGATGGTGCGGGTGATCACCACCATGCCCGAGGCGTACGTCGCCGCGCTCGGCGGCCTTGCCATGCTCAAGCCGCTCCAAGGCGCCTTCCAGACCGCCTTCAGCGGTCCTCACGTCACCGGCGCGCTGGTCACCTTCCTGGTGACCGTCGCCGACATCACCGTCTTCAACATCGGCTCCGCCTTCTGGGGGCTGGTGGTCGGTCTCGCGGTCAGCGTGCTGCTCGACCGCAACAGCGAGGAGAAACCATGACCACGACAGACACCACCTACCCCGACGCGACGATGCGCTACGGTGCCACCGCCCGCCAGGTCGCCGACGTCTTCGAGCCGGCCGAGGCGACCGACTCGCTCGTGCTGCTGCTCCACGGCGGGATGTGGCGCGACTCCGGCCGGATGCGCACCTGGTCGGCCGGGCGGGCGCTGGCCGAGGCGGGCCACCTGACCGCGACGGTCGAGTACCGGCACGGTCCCGGCCAGTGGCGCCAGGCTCTCGAGGACGTCGAGACGGCCATCGGGTCGATCCAGCTCAGCGGCCGGGAGTGGACCGTCCACAACGACGCACCCCGCCGGATCACTCTGGTCGGACACTCCTCCGGCGGCCAGCTCGCCCTCTGGGCCGCCTCGCGCCCGGACACCCTGGTCACCGGCGTCGTCGCCCTCGCCCCGGCCGCCGCGCTGATCGCGATGAGCGAGGACGGCCTCGGCGACGGTGCGGTCGAGGAGTTCCTCGGCGGCAGCCCGTCCGAGGCGCCCGAGGCGTACGCCGCCGCCGACCCGCTCGGCCTCGTTCCCCGGGCCCCGGTGCGGGTCCTCCACGGCACCGCCGACACCGTGATCCCGCTCGCGATCTCCGAGCGCTACGCCGCCGCACACCCCGGCATACGTCTCGAGGTGGTCGACGGCGCCGACCACGCCGCCTGGGGCGACCCGGCCTCGGCGGCCTGGCCGCACCTGCTCACCGCGGTCAGAGAGGTATGAGGATCGAGGCGAGTCCGAGCAGCGCGCAGACGCCGAGGGTGCGCAGCGTGGACCACTTGCGCCAGAACATGAGCGCGATCGCGACCGCCGTGATCGCGAACGCGATCGGGTCCCAGGAGGACAGCACCGGGAGGTCGAGGTCGACCGGGCCCCACGCCAGGGTGCGGGAGCGGTCGAAGAGCGTGTGCAGCGTGAAGAACAGCGCGAGGTTGGCGATCACGCCGACCACCGCCGCGGTGATCCCGGTCAGCGCCGCGGTGAGGCTCCGGTTGTTGCGGAGCCGCTCGACGTAGGGCGCGCCGAGGAAGATGAACAGGAAGCAGGGCACGAAGGTCACCCAGGTCACCAGCAGCGAGGCGATCACGGCGGCGACCCACGGGTCGAGCGAGCCGGGGTTGCGGTAGGCGCCCACGAAGGCGACGAACTGCACGACCATGATCAGCGGTCCGGGCGTGGTCTCGGCGAGCGCGAGACCACGGACCATCTCGCCGGCCTTCAACCAGCCGAAGACGTTGACGGCCTGGTGGGCGACGTAGGCGAGTACGGCATAGGCACCCCCGAAGGTGACGACGGCGGCGCCGGAGAAGAACAGGCCCATGTCCACGAAGACGCTCTCGCGGCTGAACACGATCGCCGCCAGCGCCACCGGAGCGAACCAGAGCACCAGTCCGAGGACGAGGATCTTCAGGCCGCGGACCTTCGAGGGCGCGTCGTGATGGAGGGCGTCGTCGCTGATCAGCGGTGCCGGGCCGTCGTCCGCGCCGCCGTGGCCCTTGCTCTGCACGAAGGCGGGGACCCGGGTGCCGACCAGCCAGCCGAGCAGGCCGGCGACGACGATCACGACCGGGAACGGCACCTTGAAGACGGTCAGTGCGAGGAACGAGGCGATGGCCATCGCCACCAGGATCGGATGGTGCAGGGCCCGTTTGCCGACGCGCTGCACGGCTTGGACGACGATCGCGATGACCGCTGGGGCGAGGCCGGCGAACAGACCGGTCACGACGGCGGTCGATCCGGCGCCGACGTAGAGCGCCGAGAGGGCGAGGAGGGCGACGACGCCGGGGAGCACGAACAGGACCCCGGCGATCAGCCCGCCGAGGGTGCCGTTGAGCAGCCAGCCGACGTAGATGGCCAGCTGCTGGGCCTCGGGGCCGGGCAGCAGCATGCAGTAGTTCAGCGCGTGCAGGAACCGCTGCTGGCCTATCCAGCGTTTCTCGTCCACCAGCTTGTGCTGCATGACCGCGATCTGGCCGGCGGGTCCGCCGAAGGTCTGCAGGGAGATCGAGAACCAAGCGCGGGTCGCCTCTCGCAACGGGATCACGTCGCGGATGCGGGTCTTCTCGGGTGTCATCGGGGTGTCCGTTCGGGTGGGCGGATGGACCGGGTCTTGACGTTTGCAGATTACTCAGTCAATATTGACTCAATGGAGGTTGAGAGACAGGCCGGGTTGGAACGTCGGGCCAAGATACATGCTGCGCTCGGCGATCCGGTGCGGCTGCGCATCGTCGAAAGCCTCCAGATCAGTGATGCCTCCCCCACAGAGCTCGCCGGGATGCTGTCGATCCCGTCGAACTTGTTTGCTCACCATGTTCAGGCTCTGGTGAGCGCAGGCGTCGTGTCCCGCCATCATTCCGAGGGTGACGGGAGACGCACGTACCTGCACCTCGAGCAGGACACGCTCGAGAGCCTGGGCACCGCGTCCCCCGTGGCGGTGCCCAGGCGTGTCCTGTTCGTCTGCACGGGCAACTCCGCGCGCTCGCACCTGGCCGCGGCGCTGTGGCGCCAGGTCAGCTCGATCCCGGCCGCCTCGGCCGGCACCCATCCCGCCGACCGCATCAATCCCGGGACCATCGACGCCGCCGCCCGCCACGACCTGGATCTCCCCATCGTCGAGCCGAGCCACCTCGACGACGTCCTCGACCCGGGTGACCTGGTCGTCACCGTCTGCGACCGTGCTCACGAGACCCCGAAGGTCCCCGGCGAGCTGCACTGGTCGATCCCCGACCCCGTCGACAAGGGCCCCGAGGCCTTCGACGCTGCGTACGTCGAGCTCGAGCACCGTGTCCGGTCGCTCGCCTCGCGCTTCGACTCCTGATTTCCCCCACAAGTCCCCGCGCAAGGAGAAACCCCCATGGAAGCAACCCCCACCGACGGCACCCCGGCCGTGCTTTTCCTCTGCATCGAGAACGCCGGCCGTTCCCAGATGGCGCTCGGCTTCTTCCAGCACTACGCCGGCGACCAGGCGGTCGGCTGGTCCGGCGGCTCAGCGCCGGCCGCTGCCATCAACCCGGTCGCCGTCGACGCCATGGCCGAGCTCGGGATCGACATCTCCGGTGAGTTCCCCAAGCCGTGGACCGACGAGGTCGTACGCAGCGCCGACGTCGTCGTCACCATGGGCTGCGGCGACTCCTGCCCGTTCTACCCCGGCAAGCGCTACGAGGACTGGAAGGTCACCGACCCGAAGGGCGGCGGCATCGAGCACGTACGCGGCATCCGCGACGAGATCGAGCAGCGGGTGCTCGGCCTCCTCGGTGAGCTCGGGGTCACCCCGGCTCGCTCCGTCACGAGAGAGTGATCGGCGACCGGCTGATCGTGAACAGCTCCTCGGTCGGGGCCGTCGGGCCGCAGCAGCCGCCACCGCTCGTGGTGGTGTCCGGGTCGTCGAAGACGCCGGCCCCGCCGCACACGCCGGTGTCGGGGAGCTCCAGCTCGACCCGGGCGGCCGCGTCGTGGTCGCCGGCGAGCTCGGCCACCACGCTGCGTACCTGCTCGTAGCCGGTCATCGCCAGGAACGTCGGGGCTCGCCCGTAGGACTTCATCCCGACCAGGTAGAGGTCGGGCTCGGGCTGGGCGAGGTCCTTGGCGCCGGTCGCGCTGACCGAGCCGCAGGAGTGGATGTTGGGGTCGATCTGGACCGCGATGTTGCGTGGCGCCTCCAGCGTCGGGTCGAGGTCGAGCCGCATCTCGCTCAGGAAGCTCAGGTCAGGGCGGTAGCCGGTCAGCACCACCACCTGGTCGGCCTCGATGGCCCGGCCGTCCTCGGCGGTGACCGTGGCGCCGTCGACCCGCTCGGTGCGGAACCCGGTCACCAGCTCGACGATGCCGTCCTGGACGGCCTTCTTCGCGCGTACGCCGAGGGCGCCCCGCTCCGGGAGCTCGTCGGCTTCGCCGCCGCCGAAGGTGTTCGTCGAGACCGCGCGGCGGATCGCCCAGGTGACCCGTGTCTCCGGGTGGTCCTTGGCGATCGCGGTGAGCTCGTTGACGGCGTTGAACGCGGAGTCACCCGCGCCGATCACGAGCGTGTGCTTGCCGGCGTAGGTCGCGGCGTCGGCCCGGTCGGGCACCGCGTAGGTGACCTTGCCGGCCGCGCGGGCGGCGCGCTCTCCGAGCGCGGGGAGGCCGTCGGCGCCGGCCGGGTTGGGCCGGCACCAGGTGCCGGAGGCGTCGATGACGGCACGCGCCTCGATGCGCTCCGCGATGCCGTCTGCGCTGGTCACGTGGAGCACGAAGGGCTGCTCGGCGCGTCCGGCGTCGACCAGCCGGTCACGGCCCTTCCTGGAGACGCCGGTGACGGTGGCGCCGTAGCGGACGTGGTCGCGCAGGGCGTCGGCGAGCGGGGCGAGGTAGTGCTCCCGCCACTGCGCTCCGGTCGGATATCCCTTCTCCGGCGCGGCCCAGCCGGTCGGCTCGAGGAGCCGGGCGGCGGCCTTGTCGACAAGCTCGGGCCAGGCCGAGAAGAGTCGCACGTGACCCCATTCGGCGACGGCCGCGGCCGGCTCGCGCCCCTGCTCGAGGACGAGCGGGGTGAGGCCGCGCTCGAGGAGATGGGCTGCGGCCGCGAGGCCCTGGGGTCCGGCGCCGATGACGGCGACAGGCAGGTCGGTCATGATGCTCCTCAGATTCAAGAACGTCGATATGTCGGTGACCCTAGGCGACGTATCGACGCTCGTCAATATCATTCGCTAGACTCCTGCCATGGCCGTTCTCCCTGTGCTTCCGTCTGCTGCTGTCGCGTGCTGCTCGCCGGTGACGGCGGGCGTGCTCGATGACGACCAGGCGGAGGTGTTGGCGCGGACGTTCAAGGCGCTCGGCGACCCCAACCGAGTCAAGCTGCTCTCGATCATCGCGGCCTCCGAGGGGCAGGAAGCCTGTGTCTGTGACCTCACCGAGCCGGTCGGACTGTCCCAGCCGACGGTCTCCCACCACATGAAGCTGCTGGTCGAGGCCGGGCTGGTCACACGTGAGCAGCGGGGCAGGTGGGCCTACTTCTCGATCGTCCCCGGCATCCTCGACTCGCTGGCCGGAGCCCTCGCTTGCCGTCCGTCAGCCCAGGGCGAACCGATTGAGTCGGTACGCCTTTCCTGAGCGCGTCCGCGACATCACGGGACTCATCAAGCGCAGCGTGAGTGGGAGCCTTCGGCGGACCGCATCCGGGGCCTGGCCGAGTGTGCGCGACTCCAGCAACCGGACTCCAGGCGCCCAGGATTCGATCACGGCGGGATCGTCGCAGCCCCAGTCGATACGTGCCTCGAGGTTCTTCAGCGGCGATCCCTCGTCACCCTGGTGCTCGAGGAACCAGTTGCCCCAGGTGTCCATCAGCAAGGTCGATCCGGGGAACCTGTCGGCGACACGGCCGACCACATCGCGCACGTCGCTGCCGGAGACATAGAGGAGCACGGCCTCGGAGACGAAGCATCATGGCTCGGGTAGTTCCTCGACGAGCGGGACCCAGTCGGGGTCGGTGATGGAGCCGGCGTGCATCGTGCGTCGCTCGGTGTCCTCGAAGAACCGGCGCCGGAGCTCCATCGCATCGGGAAGGTCGATCTCCAGCCACCGTGCGGTGCCGTTGTCGAGTCTCTCGTAGCGGGTGTTGAGTCCGGCTCCGATCTCGATCACGCTGCCGCCCGGATGCTCCCGAAGGAACTCGCTGACCCAGTGGTCGAAGATCGCGCCACGCAGCACGGAGCCGACCAGCGAGTCTTTCTTGAACTTCGCGAAGTCGTAGTCGATGGACTCGACCAGCTCCACGGCGCGCTCGTCGTGCATCCATGGCCGTCGCTGGCGCATCTCCATCGCCCGCCCGTAGAGCGGGATCAGCAGAGTCTCTTGGGCGGCGCCGAGCTCGACCCGCGACTTCATCGCGCATCCTCGCGGACCTGGTCGACGACGACATTGCTCATGGAAGCCCCTCGTGGCGGTTGAGAACGCTTCTCACCATCCCACAATCAGCCTCAAATGAGAACCATTACTATTAAGTTCGATGCGCCGGCCTGGCTCGGGCGCGGGCCTTGGGAGCTGTCAGTGCTCGTCGTAGTGGTCGCCGTGGGCGGCGTGGCGGTGCTCGCCATGCATGTAGTCGACGTGGTCGCCGTGCTCGACCGTCTCGTGGCCGCAGTCGGGGCCGTGGGTGTGCTCATGGGTCTCGGCGGTCACGTGAGCGTCGACCTCGTGCTCGTCGTAGTGTCCGTCGTGCTCGTGGTGTGCGTGGCCGTCATGCAGGTAGTCGACGTGGCCCTCGTGCTCGACCGCGACGTGACCGCAGTCGGTCGCGTGCTGATGGCCGTGAGCGTCGTGAACCTCGTGTTCCTGTGTTGCCGACATCGTCATCCCCCTTGAGTCCGGATCTTCCTGCCTTCAGGCATACGCCTGATGGATCTGCGGCGCAACCATTGCCGGGGCCGATGTCTCTTCGGGGGTCAGGTGAGGCTTGGGGGCTGCGCTGCCGCCTGGCTGATCCCGTGGATCGCGGCACGGATCCGAACGGCTGCCGTGTCCGGGTCGGGCTGCCCGCTGTCCAGCCAGGCGATGACGGCGTCGGTCGTCATGGTCGGGATCAGCTGTGAGGCCCAGTCCAGCCAGGGCCCTGCGGGGATCTGCTTGGCGAGGTTGGACCGGGCCACTGCGACCGCGGAGGCCGAGAGGCTGTCGGTCAGGTCCTGGAACTCGCGCTCGCGAGTGGCGAAGCGGAAGAGCAGTCGAAATGCGTCCGGGTCCTCGGCAGCAGCCCTGAGCAGTGCCGGAATCGCGTCGTCCTCGAAGTCGTCGGTGCCCACTTGCTCGGCGAGGCGCGCGCAGGCTTGGTCCAGGATCGTTCGATAGAGCTCGGCTTTGGAGTCGAAGTGCCGATAGAGCACGACACGCGTGATGCCGGCTTCGTCGGCGATCTCGTCCAGGCCGGTGTCGGCGAATCCGTGCCTGGCGAACGCGCGGGTCGCGGCCGCCAGGATCTGCGCTCGTCGTTCCGCGCGCGGCAACCGGGTCTTGGCTGCGGGCTGGGGCATGCGGCACTTCCTCTCTTGTATATCCTGGAGTTTACATCTACCGTTGTATACATGCGAGTAAACTTAAGTTCTGCGGTCGACGCGCGGGTCGAGGTCAGCGGACTGACCAAGCAGTACGGGGGGATCGCGGTCGTCGATGACGTGAGCTTCACCGTCGAGCCCGGATCGGTGACGGGCTTCCTGGGCCCCAACGGCGCCGGCAAGACCACCACGCTGCGGATGATCCTGGGTCTGGTTCGCCCCGATCGCGGCCGAGCAACCGTCGGCGGGGTCGAGTACGCCGACCTGGTCGCTCCCCTCGAAGTCGTCGGTGTGGCTCTCGAGTCGACCGGATTCCATCCGGGGCGTACTGGCCTCGACCATCTCCGGATCTACGCCGCGGCGGGATCCCTGCCCTCCTCGCGGGCTGCTGTCGTATTGGACCTGGTCGGACTTGCCGATGCCGGCCGCCGGAAGGTCGGCGGCTACTCGCTCGGCATGCGGCAGCGTCTCGCTCTCGCCACGGCGCTCCTCGGCGACCCCGACGTACTGATCCTCGACGAGCCGGCCAACGGCCTCGATCCGGAAGGCATCGTCTGGTTGCGTCAGTTCCTCAAGGAGTACGCCGACGCCGGGCGGAGCGTGCTCGTCTCTAGCCACGTCCTGACCGAGATGCAGCAGCTCGTCGACCGCGTCGTGATCCTGCATCGCGGCCGGCTGATCCGACAGGCGACGCTCGCCGAGCTCTCCGGCGATCACGGTGACCTCGAGACCGCCTTCTTCGAACTCACCACCAACCGGGAGGCTCAGGCATGAGGTCGCTCATCATCTCCGAGATCCGCAAGCTGTTCTCCACCAGGCTCTGGCTCTGGTTGCTCCTGGCCTCGATGGCGCTGACGGCCCTCTACGCGGCGCTGCTGATCGGGTTCAGCGACGACCCCGACACCATGACGTTGCCGCTGAACAGTGCTGCCGGCCAGCAGACCCTCTTTGCGGTTGCTTCGGGCGGCGCGAACACACTCGTCGCTGTCCTGGCGGCGATCGGGGTCACCGGAGAGTTCCGCCACCGCACCGCGACCGCGACCTTCCTCGCGACGCCTCGCCGCTGGAGGGTGGTCGCCGCCAAGCTGGCGATCTACGCCGCGGTCGGGGCCGGATATGCAGTCGTCTGCCTCCTGGTCGTCGCCGTGGTCGCCTGGCCCTGGCTCGGCACCAAGGGCATCGACATGGACCCTCTCGGCAACGGACTCCCCGGCACGTACGCAGGCGTCCTCGCCGACGTGACGATCTTCGCTGTGCTGGGCGTCGGTCTGGGAGCGTTGGTGCGCAACCAGGTCGCCACCGTGGTCGGCCTGCTCGTCTACCGATTCGTGGCCGAGCCCATCGTCACCGCGGTGCCGGCGCTTTCCGACTGGACCGCCTATCTCCCTGGATCCGCATCCGCGGCGCTCACCCAGGTCTCGCTCAGCACTCAGGACTACCTCGATCCATGGCTGGGTGGCTTCGTGCTCGCGGGGTACGGGCTGTTTCTCGCCGTCGTCGGCGCGCGCGTCTCCATGGGGCGAGACGTCGCCTGACCCGGGTTCATCGGGTCGCTGCGGTGATGACTTCCAGCAGTCGGCGGTGGAGCTCCATGAGCTCCTCGACGCTCATGTCGAGGCGCTCGACGATCGCAGGCGGGATCTTCTCTGCGTCGTCGCGCAGCGCGCGCCCGCGCTCGGTCAGCACCACGGCGAGCGAGCGCTCGTCGTGCTTGTTGCGCTCGCGCCGGATGTAGTCCTGGGCCTCGAGGCGCTTGAGCAGAGGGGAGAGGGTGCCGGGGTCGAGCTGGACCTTCCGGCCCAGCTCGGAGACGCGCAGTGGCTCCTCCTCCCAAAGGGCCAGCATGACCAGATACTGCGGGTGGGTCAGGCCCATGGGCTCCAGGAGCGGGCGGTAGAGGGCGATGACGCTGCGCGCGGCGACGGCGAGGCCGAAGCAGACCTGTTGATCGAGCGCCAGCGGGTTCTCGATCTCCGTGAGAGGATGCTTCTTCGTCGGCATGTAGTTAGCGTACCAATAATTTGTGCACAAACAATTGGTCTGCAAGTATGGGACCGTGAACGAGCAACCGCGACGACCGCGCCACCTGATGGACCCGGACAACCCGATCCGGCCGGTCAACGACAAGTCGCTCACCCACGTGAAGCAGTGGGTCGCGTCCGTCCTCGTCGTGTTCACCGTCGCCCACCTGGTGGTCGGGCTGGTCATCGGCGCCGTGGCGATCGACCCGGTCTACCAGAGCTCGCGCATCGGGCTGTGCGTCATCGCGGCGGCCTTCGGGGTGCTGGGTCTCGGCGGTGGATTCCTGATCCACCGGCGCAGCCCGTTCACGCCGTGGCTGATCCTCGGGATCCTGCCCTCCGTCGTGGGCCTCTGGTTGATCCTGCGCTGACAGGGCGGCGCCCCGGACCGAGGCACCGCCCTGTCAGCTGAGGCGGTAGGTCAGAACAGGTCCGGCACGGTCCAGCCGTCGAGGTCGTACTCGGCCAAGAACTCGTCGGCGAAGCCCTTCATCGCGTCCGCCCCGCCGCGGTTCTGGGCGGCGAAGAGGAGCTCGGCCTTCACGTTCTCGTGGTTGCCCGAGTAGTTGCGCTCGTAGAGCTCGTGACGGCCGCCGAACTCGGAGCCGATCGAGTCCCACAGCGCCTTCATGACCTTCACCCGGTCGACGGCGGTGATGCCGTTGGAGCCACGGACGTACTTGTCCAGGTACGGCCGCACCTCGGGGCTCTTGAAGTCGGCGGCGCCGGAGGGCAGGTAGATCAGCCCGGAGGCGACGTCCTGCTCGATGATCTCCTTGACCCGCGGATAGCCGTGGATCATGAACATCCGGTACGTCAGGCCGTACTCCAGCTTCGGGATGACCGCGTCGCCGATCCACGGCTCGGGGTCACGGGCCATCGACTCGGTCAGGGACCAGAACAGGTTGCGCCAGCCGATGACCTCGCCGACCCGCGTCTGTACGCCGCGGAAGCCGCCCGAGCCGGTGGCGTCGAGCGCCTTCATCAGCAGGCCGGCGATGAAGTCGAGCTTGACCGCCAGACGGGTGCAGCCCTGGAAGGTGAACCGGGGCAGGAATCCCGACTGCGGGAAGAAGGCGTTGATCCGGTCGACGTCGCCGTACATGAAGACGTTCTCCCAGGGCACAAGTACCTTGTCGAAGATGAAGATGGTGTCGTTCTCGTCCATCCGGCTCGACAGCGGGTAGTCGAACGGCTCGCCGTTCCGGGCCGCCTGCTCGGTGTAGGACGAGCGGCAGATCAGCTTGATGCCGGGGGCGTCCATCGGGACGGTGCAGATCAGTGCGAACTGCTTCTTGCGGATCGGCAGGCCGTAGTGGGCGATGAAGTTGTAGTTGGTGATCGCCGAGCCCGTCGCGACGACCTTGGCACCGGAGACGATCAGGCCGGCGTCGGTCTCCTTCTCGACCTTCATGTAGACGTCGCCGACCTCGTCCGGCGGCAGCTGGCGGTCGACCGGCGGGTTGATGATCGCGTGGTTCCAGTAGAGGACCTTCTCCTGGGACTCGCGATACCAGCGCTCGGCGTTGTCCTGGAACGGGGCGTACAGCTCCTTGTTGGCGTGCAGGGTGCCGAGGAAGCTGGCCTTGTAGTCGGGGGAGCGGCCCATCCAGCCGTACGTCATCTTCGCCCAGCGCGCGATCGCGTCGCGCTCCTTGAGCAGGTCGGCCGAGGACGTCGGGGTCTTGAAGAACGGCATCGTGACACCGCCGTTGCCGGTGTCGGTCGGCACGGTGAGCTCGTCGACGTGCGGGCCTGAGTGCAGGGCGTCGTAGAGGCGCGCGGTCATCCGCACCGGGTTGCGGAAGGCCGGGTGGGTGGTGACGTCCTCGACCCGCTCGCCGTGCAGGTAGATCTCGCGGCCGTCGCGCAGGCTCTCGATGTACTCGTCGCCGGTCATCGGCCGGGAGGCGAAGTTGGTCTGCTTGTTGGCGGGCGACTCGGCGGCCGGGTTGACGGTCGGCGGGCCGTCGGTCTGGGACTCGGGGGCGAGGGTGTCGGTCATGGTGTCTCTCCTTGGTCTGGTTGGTGGTTGGCGTCAGTAGTGGGTGGATCGCGGGATCGCGGGAGTCTCGACGGCGGTGAACGACGTGGTCGCGTCGAACCAGCCGGTGTGCGGGTCGTCCTGGCAGCCGAGCCAGACGACCTCCGAGGACGGGTTGCCGATGTGGTGGAAGGCGCTGTCGTGGAAGAGCAGCGGCTTGCGGTCGGTGGTGATCACCTCGACGACCTCACCGAGGAACAACAGATGGTCGCCGCCGTCGTCGGTACGCCACGGGCGGCACACCAGCGTCGCGGCGGTCCCGCCGAGCCGCGGTGCCGTCGCGCCTTCACGCCAGGGGAGCGGGTCGCCGCACGGGCGTCCGGCGAAGTGCATGGCGATGTCGCTCTGGTCGGCCGCGAGCACGTTGACGGCGAACGAGGCGCCGTCGAGATAGGCGGCCGCCTTGGACGTACGTGTCAGGGCGACCTGCACCAGCGGCGGGTCGAGCGAGATCGGCGTGAAGGCCGTGACCGTGGCGCCGTGGTGGGCGCCGTCGGGGGTGCGGCAGGTGATCACGGTGACGCCGGTCGCGAAGCGGCCGAAGGTCGACCGCAGGGTGCGTGGGTCCATGGAGCTCCTCCTTCGTCGGGCCGCAGGATGTGTGGCGGCGGTCACGTCGGAGGACGACGGTAGGTCCGGATCGCGAGGGCGGCGATCCGCTGGGCGAAGGGGTTGTCCGGATTGCGCACCCGGTTTGTGGACGGTTTCCGGAGGCTCTCGGCTGGAGGCCGATGCGCTGTTAATGTGAAGGACGTCACTAGGGGGTGGCAGATGAGCGTGACCGGCACTCTCACCGTTTCGTCGGGGTCGTCCGGATCGTCCGGCGACATGGAGACCTTCTCCGACGAGGTCTCCCAGGCCTACTTCCCGCATGCCCTGTCCATGCGTGGCCGGCCCACCCGCCCCGCCGAGCTACGTGCGGTCGACCTCGGTCCCGTCCGGCTGACCCGGATCGGCTGGGGTGCGGAGGTGTCGGTCGAGTCCGACCACCCGGGGGCCTGGGCGGTCAACGTCCCGCGCAGCGGTGTCCTCGAGGCCAACGTCGGCGGCGCCCACGTGCTCTCCCTCGATGGTCAGGCGACCGTGTGCCCTCCCGACCGGCCGACCAAGATGACCCGCTGGTCGGCCGACTGCTCGATCGTCGGCATGCGGGTCGACCGCGACTACCTGGTCGACGAGGTCGCCGCCCTGGTCGGCCTGCACACCGACCGGCTGCCCGCCCAGCTCGATCTGCGCGCCGACGGCGCCCGTGCCTGGATCGGCCTGCTGGGCTCCCTCGGCACCGAGGCGATGCGCAACCCGGCGCTGGTGGGCGACGAACGCGTACGCCGCCGGCTGGCCGGGACGCTCACCGCGGCCTTCGTCGCCGCCTGCTTCCCCGAGGAGCCCGCCGTCGGCTCCGTTCAGCCGCGCATCGTCTCCCGGGTCGTGGAGGCCATGGAGGCCGACCCGGCCAGGGAGTGGACCGTCTCGGACCTGGCCCGCGAGGCCGACGTCGGCATCCGCCGCCTCCAGCAGGGCTTCCAGCGCTACCTCGGCCGCACCCCGACCCAGAAGCTGCAGGAGATCCGCCTCGAGCGCGTCCACGCCGATCTCATCGCCAGCCACGGCGACACCGTCGCCGAGGTCGCCTACCGCTGGGGCTTCACCCACCTCGGCCGCTTTGCCGCCGCCTACCGCCAGGCCTACGGCGTCGCCCCCTCACAGACCCTGCGCTGCCGCTGACCCGACTCGGCTAGTCGGCGCTGAGGCCGGCCAGGATGGCCAGCGCGCGGGTGAGCAGCGGGCTCTCGTCGCCGGCCCGGGTGGCGGCGACGAGCTCGACGCCAGGGGTGCCGATGAGAGGGACGTAGACGACGCCGGGGACGGCGAGGGCGGCGGTGGGCTCGGGGACGATGGCGACGCCGAGGCCGGCGGCCACGAAGGTGACCAGGGTGGAGGTCTCGGCGACCTCGTGGGCGATGTGGGTGCTGATCCCGGCTTCGTGGAAGAGGCGCTGGATCATCGCGTTCATCGCCGAGCGGCCGCTGCCGGCGTGGATGACGAGGCCCTCGCCGTCGAGGTCGGCGATGCGTACGCGACGACGGGCGGCGAAGCGGTGGTCCTTCGGCATCGCCACCAGCAGACTCTCCTGGCGCACGTGGGTGATCGAGAGGCCGGCGGAGTCGGGCAGGGGACGGAGCAGGCCGAGGTCGAGGGTGCCCTCGGTGAGCGCCGCGGCCTGGTCCGGCGAGAGCATCTCGCCCCGGAACCCGAACTCCACCTCGGGCAGCTCCGCCCGCAGGGTGCGCGCGAGGGCGGGCAGCAGCGAGTACGTCGCCGACCCGACGCACCCGATCAGCAGCCGCCCGCGCCGACCGGAGGCGATGCTGGCGGCTTCGTGCGCGGCGGCGTCGACGGCGCCGAGGATCTCCCGCGCCCGCTCCAGGTACGCCGCCCCCGCAGGCGTCAGGTCGACCCGTCTCGTCGTCCTGGTGAGCAGGGTCAGCCCCAGCTCGGCCTCGAGCTGGCGGATCTGCTGCGACAGCGGCGGCTGTGCCATGTGGAGCCGCTCGGCCGCCCGGCCGAAGTGGCGCTCCTCGGCGACCGCGACGAAGTAGCGAAGATGGCGCAGCTCCATGCACTCATATTCGCAGAGTCTCAGTCGACCGTCGGTGATCCGCCCGCCGCGAGCTCAGGCCGGCAGCGAGTCGCCCTGGACGGCCTGGATGTCCAGCTCGACCTTGAGGGTCGTGCCGATGGCGGCGATGCCGGCGGCGACGGCCTGGTTGTAGTTCATCGCGAAGTCCTCGCGTCGTAGCTGGGCGGTCGCACGGAAGGCGGCGCGGGTGCCGCCCCAGGCGTCGGGACCGGTGCCGAGATAGGCGACGTCGAGGTCGACGGGGCGGGTCTGGCCGTGCATCGAGAGCTCGCCGTGGACGGTCCAGCGATCCGCTCCGGCCGGGGTGAGTCCGGTGGAGCGGTAGACGACCTCGGGGAACGCGTCCACGTCGAGGAAGTCGCCGCTGCGGAGGTGGTCGTCACGCATCCGGTTGCCGGTGTCGATCGAGGCGGCCCGGATGATGGCCTCTACGCGCGACTTCTCCAGATGATCGGGAGCGATCTCGACGACTCCGGAGAAGTCGGTGAACCGGCCGCGCACGCTGGAGATGCCGAGGTGCTGGGCGACCGCGCCGACGGTGGAGTGCGCGGGGTCGATCGTCCACGGGCCAGGGGCCGGGAGCGACGTGTCGCCCTGGCGGGTCAGCGTGACGGTCCCGAGGGACGCGAGACCGGAGGCGGTCACCATCGCGGTCGCCGCGACAGGGGACCAGCCGATGGCGGTGACGATCGCGACGTACGGCCCGGGGGCGAGGACGGTGTCGTCGGTGACGACACCGTCCTCGTCGGCCTCGGCGCGCAGCACCTGACCGCCGGCCGTGTCGGTGAGGGTGACGACCGCGTGCGCCACGGCCCAGCCGTCGCGGGTGCGGATCTGTGCGGTCAGTGCCATCGCGATCAGTCCTCGGGGTGGGAGAGGACGATCTCGTGGCCGTCCACACCGTGGCCGGTGAGGCTCACCGCGCCTGCCGCCGGTGGGTAGCTGGTGGCCAGGACGGTGTAGTCGCCGCTGTCCAGATCGGCGAAGGCGTACGCCCCGTCCGGGCCCGTCGTCGCGGTCCCGGCCACGTTGCCGGCCGCGTCGACCAGCGTCACCCGGGCGTCGGCGAGGGGGCCGAAGGCCGACTTCACCACGCCGGTCAGTCGGGCGCCGGTGACCATCTCCACCTCGATCCGGGTCACCCCGGTGGCGCCGATCTCGACCGGAACCGCGTGCGGACGGAACCCCTCCGCGTTGACCGCCACGGTGGCCGGTCCCGGGACCAGCTCGTCGATGAAGAAGGTGCCGTCCGCGACGGTCGTGCCGGTGGAGAGCAGGTCGCCGCGTACGTCGGTCACGATCACCATCGCACCGGAGACCGGCGCGCCGTCCTCGCCGCCGCGCACGATGCCCTTGAGGCCGGTGGTGCCGCTGAGCAGGAGGTCGTACGCCACCGGCTCACCGCCCACGACCACGGTCGAGGCCTGCGGCTGGAAGCCGTCGGCCGAGGCGATCAGGACGTACGTCCCCGAGCCCGGTGCGTCCACCGCGTAGGAGCCGTCGGCGTGCGCGACCGAGCGGCCGAGCTGGCGCCCGGACAGCGAGATCAGCGTGACCGCGGCGTGCGGGACCGGGACGCTCCCCGAACCGCGGACGAACCCGTACAGCGGGATGCCGGGGGAGACGGGAGCAGCAGGGGCAGGGTGCTGCTCGGGTACTCCGACGATACCCTCGGCGACCGCGGCCGGCCCGTCGACCGAGGCTGCCTCCTCGGCAGCCTGGGCGAGCCCGCCCTTGGTCTTCAGCGGCACCTCCTTGATGAACACCACGAACACCAGCGCGACGACCGCGACCGCCGCGGCGACCAGGAAGATGTCGGCGATGCCGTGCCCGTAGGCGCTCTCCAGCACCGTCCGCAGCGGCTCCGGCACCTTGTCCATGTCCGGGATCTCGCCGGAGGTGCCCTGAGCCAGGGCGGCGTACTTCGGACCGAGGTCCGTGAGGCCGTCCGAGACATAGTCGGTGACCCGGTGGGCCATCAGTGCGCCGAGCGCGGAGACGCCCATCGCACCACCGAGGCTGCGGAAGAACGTCACCATCGAGCTGGCCGCGCCGAGGTCGGCGGGCGCGACCTGGTTCTGCGTGGAGAGGACCAGGTTCTGCATCGTCATTCCGACGCCGAGCCCGAGGACCGCCATGAAGACGGCGACGTGCCAGTACTCGGTGTCGTAGCGGATCGTGCCGAGCAGGCCGAGCCCACCGACGATGAGAAGGGCGCCGACGACCAGCCAGGCCTTCCACTTCCCGGTGCGGGTGATGATCTGGCCGGAGACGGTCGAGGAGACGAACAGCCCCGCGATCATCGGGATCGTCATCACCCCGGCCATCGTCGGCGACTCGCCGCGGGCCAGTTGGAAGTACTGGCTGAAGAAGATCGTGCCCGCGAACATCGCCACGCCGACGAAGAGCGAGGCGAGCGAGGAGAGCGTGATCGTGCGGTTGGCGAAGAGCCGCAGCGGGACGATCGGCTCCTTGGCGCGGGACTCGACGAGGACGAAGGTCAGCAGGAGCAGCACGGAGCCGCCGACCATGGCCGCGGTCTGCCAGGACGCCCAGTCGTACCTGTCTCCGGCGAAGGTGACCCAGATGAGCAGCAGGGAGACGCCGGCGGCCATGAAGAAGGCGCCGGCCCAGTCGACCCTGACGCCCTCGCGCTTGACGACGGGCAGGTGCAACGTCTTCTGCAGGACGACGAACGCGATCACCGCGAACGGGATCCCGACGTAGAAGCACCAGCGCCAGCCGAGCGAGTCGGCGTCGGTGATGACCCCACCGAGCAGCGGGCCGCCGACGGTCGCGACCGCGAAGACGGCGCCGAGGTAGCCCGAGTAGCGGCCGCGCTCACGCGGCGAGATCATCGCCGCCATGATGACCTGGGCCAAGGCGGTCAGGCCGCCCATGCCGATGCCCTGGATGGCTCGCGCCGCGATGAGCTCGCCCGGGTTCTGGGCCAGGCCCGCGACGGCCGAGGCGGCGACGAAGAGGACCAGCGAGACCTGCATGAGCAGCTTCTTGCTGAACAGGTCGGCCATCTTGCCCCACAGCGGGGTGGTGGCCGTCATGGTGAGCAGGGAGGCCGTGACCACCCAGGTGTAGGCCGACTGCCCGCCGCCGATGTCGGCGATGATCTCGGGCAGGGCGTTGGAGACGATCGTGGAGGAGATCATCGCCACGAACATGCCGAGCAGCAGGCCCGAGAGCGCCTCCATGATCTCGCGGTGAGACATCTGGAAGCCGTCGTCGGACGCGCCTCCCGGCGGTCCGGCGTGAGTCCGCTCGGCTGTCGTCGTTGCCATGGACTTTCCTTCCTAGCTGCGTACGTGGGTGAGGGGGTGCGCCGGGCAGACGAGGCTGTCGTGCAGCTTGTGCATGAGCCGGATCAGCTCGTGGACGTCCTCGTCGCTCCAGCCGCCGAGCCGCTCGGCGAGAAGCTCGGTGCTCTGGTCGGCGAAGCCGGTGAGCAGGTCGTGCCCGGAGTCGGTGAGGCGCAGCAGGCGCGAGCGCCCGTCGGCCGGGTTGGGGGAGCGGTCCAGCCAGCCGTGGTCGGCGAGGTAGGACACATGGCGGCTGGTCACCGAGATGTCGATGGCGAGCAGGTCGGTGAGCTCGCTGATGGTCATCTCGCCGTGCCGACTCAGCAGACCCAGCACGCTCGCGGACCCGGCCGGCAGGTCGGGCGGGAGGTTGCGGGTCAGGGTCTTCTTGACGGCCCAGACCTCGCTGAGTCGATGCATCAGGTCGCGGTAGGTCGCCTGCTCCATCATCGCCCCTTTGATTGGTTGACTTTTACAACCTTATGGGCGATAGGAAAGCAATGCAAATTGCCACGCGGGAGGAAACGGACGTCGACGACGGGTCTAGGCGACGGTCCCGCGGGCCGCCCAGGCTGTCGCGGTCACCGTGATCGGACCCTTCCCCAGCCTGCGCCGGGCGACCTCCTCGAGCGCCGTACGGCCGGCGTCGTCGAGGGATGCCACGTAGTCGCCCGCCGGTCCCACGCCGAAGGTGTAGGGGTCCCACCAGTCCTCGAAGGTCGGGTGGGTGATGCGGACGACCAGGCCGCTGGGCTCGACCTTGCGAAGACCCACCTTCTTGAACAGGTTCTCGAGGTCGCCCAGTCGGGAGCCGGCGAGAAGAGCCTCGTCCTCGGCCTCCGGGTCGATCTCGTGCACGCACGCCCAGAACGGCGCGACGGCTCCGGTGTCGGTGTCCCAGACGCACGCCGCGACGGTGCCGCCGGGACGGGTGACCCGGACCATCTCCTTGATGCCGGCCTCCGGGTCGGTCATGAAGTGCACGACCAGCTGCGCCAGCGATACGTCGAACCAGTTGTCGGCGAAGGGAAGCGCCTCGGCGACCCCGGTGTGCACGTCGACCCTCGCGAGCTGCCGCGCGACCGCCTCGATGAAGGGCGGCGAGGGGTCGACGGCCGCCACCAGGTGGGCCTCGGTGAGCGTCACCAGGTGGCGGGTGAGCGTGCCCGGCCCGCAGCCGACGTCGAGCACCCGCTGGCCCATGCTGACCCGGGCGAAGTCGGCGAAGCGGGGTGCGAGGGGTTCGGCGTAGCGCCCCATGAAGCGGGCGTACCTCTCGGCGGCGACGTCGAAGCCCATGCCTCAGGCTAGGACCGCCCCTCGCTGTGCCGACAGCCCCAAGTTCGGTATCTCCCGCCTAGTGGGTCGAGGGCGTCGTCGCGATCTCCGAGCGGTCGTCGGACCACAGCGTGTGGAAGGTGCCGTCCTTGTCCACGCGCTTGTAGGTGTGCGCGCCGAAGAAGTCCCGCTGGCCCTGGATGAGCGCGGCCGGGAGCCGGTCGGCGGCGAGCGAGTCGAAGTAGGCGAGCGCCGAGGAGAACCCGGGAGCCGGTACGCCGGAGGCCGCCGCGATCCCGACGACGCGCCGCCACGCCTCCTCGCCGGAGGCGACGGCGTCGGCGAAGTAGGGGTCGACCAGCAGCGTCTCCAGGTCGGGCTTGGTGGCGTACGCGTCCACGATCCGGTTGAGGAACCGGGCCCGGATGATGCAGCCCGCCCGCCAGATCTTGGCCAGCGCGCCGAGGTCGATGTCCCAGCCGTACTCCTTCGCTCCGGCCACGATCAGGTCGAACCCCTGTGCGTAGGCGACCACCTTCGAGGCATACAGGGCCGCGCGTACGTCGTCGACGAACGTGTCGGGCACCTCGGGCGCCTTCGGGCGCGACTTCACCGTGGAGCGCACCGCCCCGCGCTGCGCCGGCTTGGAGGAGACCGCGCGGGCGAAGACCGCCTCGCCGATGCCGGAGACCGGGATGCCGAGGCCGAGAGCGTTCTGCACGGTCCAGACACCGGTGCCCTTCGAGCCGGCCTCGTCGAGGATGACATCGACGAGCGGCGAGCCGGTCTCGGCGTCGGTCTGGGCGAGCACCTCGGCGGTGATCTCGATCAGGTAGGACTCCAGGTCACCGGAGTTCCAGTCCTTGAAGACGTCGACCAGCTGCGCCACCGAGAGGCCGCCCACCCGCCGGAGGAGGTCGTAGGCCTCCGCGATCAGCTGCATGTCGGCGTACTCGATGCCGTTGTGGACCATCTTCACGAAGTGGCCCGCGCCGTCGGTGCCGACATGGGTCACGCACGGCTCGCCCTCCGCCACCGCGGCGATGCTCTTCAGGATGGGGCCGAGCGTCTCCCAGGCCTCGGCCGAGCCGCCGGGCATGATCGAGGGGCCGTTGAGGGCACCCTCCTCGCCGCCGGAGATGCCGGTGCCGACGAAGTTCAGGCCCCGCTCGCGCAGCTCGCGCTCGCGGCGGATGGTGTCGTTGAAGTTGGCGTTGCCGCCGTCGACGATGATGTCGCCGGGCTCGAACCGCTCGGCCAGCTGCTCGATCACCGCGTCGGTGCCCTTGCCGGCCTGCACCATGATGATCGCCGTACGCGGCTTGGCCAGGGTCGCCACGAAGTCGTCGATCGTCTCGGAGGCGAGGAATCCGGCCTCGGGGTGCTCGGTGAGGAGCTCCTCGGTGCGGGCGTAGGTGCGGTTGTAGACCGCCACCGTGTTGCCCTCGCGCGAGGCGAGGTTGCGGGCCAGGTTGGACCCCATCACGGCCAGGCCCACCACGCCGATGTTCGCGGACCTGTTGTCGGTGTTCGGCATCGCTGCTCCTCGTTGCTCACTCTGATCGCTGTGTGTTGACCGGCGGGGTCGCCACCATCATGCCCGTGGGGTGAAGACCATGTCCTCGGGTATCTCGAGCCCGAGCTGGGCGAGCAGGTCGAAGAGCACGCCGGCGACCTGCCGGGTGAGTCGGGCGACCACCTGGTCGCGGGTCTCGTCCTCGTGGTCGAGCCACCAGATGATGCTGGCGTCGACCATCCCCATCAACCCAGCCAGGACGCCGTCGGGAGGCTCCCCGCTGAGCTCGGAGTCGCTCAGGTAGCCGCGCATCGCCTCGACGAGCTCGTTGAGGAACCGGGTGCGTCCCATCCGGGCGCGGTGCAGCGCCTTGGTCTGCTGCTGGGCGGCGACGAAGCGGTAGAGGTTGGGGTGTTCGGCGGCCCAGTCGACGCACGGGGCGATGACCCCGCCGATCACCTCATGGGGTGTCCCCGTGCGCGCCAGGTTGGGGCGTACGCGGCGCAGCAGCTCGTTGGCGGCGAACCGGGTCACCTCCGCGTCGAGCTGGTCCTTGCTGGCGAAGTGCCGGTAGACGTTGGGTCGCGGCAGTCCGGCCCGCTCGGCGATCTGGGCCATCCCGACCGTCGGGCCGCCCTCCTCGATGGCCTCGACCGCGGCGATCACCACTCGAGAGCGCCGCGAGTCGTCCTCGAGCGCCTCCTTCGCCGATCGGCGCCGCACCGTCGAGTCGACCCACTTCGCAACGTCCACCACGTGTTCACCGTAGCGGTGATACACCTTGTACCCAGGTCCGATACGGTGATACAACCTGTATCCAGCACATCGTGTCCCACATACCGTGGGATGCGCGACCGGAAGGAATGCCCGTGACCCGCCGCTCTCCCTGGATGGACCAGGACCTCGAGGACCTGCGCGACCTCGCCCGCACCTTCTGCGAGAAGGAGATCAAGCCCAACATCGAGTCCTTCATCGCCAACAAGCAGGTCGACCGTGAGCTCTGGACGAAGGCCGGCGAGCTCGGTCTGCTCTGCCTCTCCGTGCCGGAGGAGTACGGCGGTGGTGGCGGCACCTTCGCCCACGAGGCCGTGCTGATCGAGGAGCAGGCCCGCGTCGGCGACTCCTCGTGGGGAGCACCGCTGCACAGCGGCATCGTGGCCCACTACCTGGTGGCGTACGGCACCGAGGAGCAGAAGCAGGAGTGGCTGCCCAAGATGGCCAGCGGCGAGGTGGTCGCCGCCGTCGCGATGACCGAGCCCGGCACCGGCTCGGACCTCCAGTCGATCACCACGAAGGCGATCCGCGACGGTGACGACTACGTCGTCAACGGCGCCAAGACGTTCATCACCAACGGGAACCAGGCCGACATGGTGCTGGTCGCGGTCAAGACCAACCCGGAGGAGAAGGGTGCCGGGATCTCCCTGGTGATCGTCCCCACCGACACCCCTGGCTTCCGGCGGGGCCGGGTGCTGAACAAGATCGGGATGAAGGGTCAGGACACCTGCGAGCTCTTCTTCGACGACGTACGCATCCCGGCGACCAACCTGCTCGGCGCCACGGAGGGGGAGGGTTTCGTCCAGCTCATGCTGCAGCTGCCGCAGGAGCGCCTGATCGTCGCGCTCGGCTGTGTCGCGGCGATGGAGTTCGCCTACCAGGAGACGATCTCCTACGTCCACACCCGCACCGCCTTCGGGCGCCCGGTCTTCGGTTTTCAGAACACCAAGTTCACGATGGCGGAGGTCGCCACCGAGGCCCGGGTGGCCCGCTCGTTCATCGACGAGTGCATCGAGCTGCACGTCAAGGGTGAGCTCGACATCCCGACGGTCGCGATGGCGAAGTACTGGTGCTCCGAGCGTGCCATGAAGGTCGTCGACAAGTGCGTGCAGATGCACGGCGGCTACGGCTACATGGAGGAGTACCCCATCGCCCGAGCCTTCACCGACCTACGGGTCCAGCAGATCTACGCCGGCACGACCGAGATCATGAAGGAGATCATCAGCCGGTCGCTGCCGGTCCCCGCCTAGTCCAGGCTTCGCCTAGTCCAGGCTTCGCCTAGGCGGCTGCGGTGGGCGGCTCGGCGCGGAACCGCGCCGGCCGTCCGTCGACCCCGAGCACCCGCCAGGACCACCGGGTCAGCGGCGTACGCAGCCCGAGGTTGTCGAAGAGCATCCGCACGTCGGCGAAGAGGTGACGGCGGAACGCGGCGGCCTCGGGCCCGGTGCCCCAGACCTCGCGGACGACCTCGTCGGGGAGGCCCATGAGCTCGCGGTCGGCACGCGACGGGATGATGATCGCGTCGGAGCCCAAGCGCATCGCGAGCGGCGTGAGGATGCCGAGGGCCAGGCGCGAGACCGGGTTGAGCGACGGGGCGTGCTCCTCGAGCCAGGCGTGCGCGAAGCCGATGTGGCGGGCCTCCTCGGCGATGTGGATCGCCATGATCTGGTCGAGGAGCGGGTGGGTGCCGCCGCCGCGCATGGCCTCCTTCTGCACGTGGTCGATCGGCTCCTCGCCGGCCAGGATGATCGCGAAGAAGAGGGCCGGGTAGAGCGCGCCGAGGTGTCCCACGAGCGGGATCGCCCGCATCAGCCAGCCGGGTGCGCCCGAGACGTCGGGGCAGACCCGGTTGGTGAACTCCTGGAACATCTGGATGTGGTGGGTCTCCTCGGTGAGCTCGTGCATGAAGTAGCGGAACTCGGGGTCGCCGTTGTCGACGCCCATCAGGAACTGGGTGCCGCCCAGGAGCAGCAGCTGCTCGAACTGGGAGCCCGTCTTGACCATCGCGGTGAGCCGGTGTCGACCGACCTCGATCTGCCGCGCCTTCGGCAGCGACTGGTACCACGGGTGGGCGCCGAGCAGGTCGAGCGTGGGCAGGATCCAGCGCTCGTCGTCCTCCTCGATGGCCATCTCCGGCGCGTCCCAGTCGACGTCCTTGAACGCGTTGAAGTACTTCTCGACCGACGCCTCCGACAACGTACGCAGCGTCTCGTCGTACTCCCGCCGGGCCGTGGGCCGGGTCGGTGTGATCATCCGGACCGGGGTGCCGGCGACGGCGCCCACGTAGCCACCGATCGAGCGAAGTGTCTGCACAACCATCCGAGCCTCCTTGCGACGTTGGTCTATCAACCAATGTACATGGGATTTGCGTCCCGGGAACCCGAATGGAGGCGGGTGTTCCGCTCAGCAGATCTCGGCGGCGAGGGCCTTCCGCACTCCGGCGACGAGATCCTCGGGTGTCCGGGCGGGTCGGTCGAAGGTGGTGCGCGCGCTGTGGGCACCGCGTTCGTCGACCCACTGGAACTCGAAACCATCGGCGCAGAGCCCGGTGATCTGCGCGGCCAGGATGGTGTCGACCGGGATGTAGGAGCGGGTCGCGACCGCCTCGCGGAGCTCGTTGCCGTGATGGTTGTTGAGATGGTCCTGGTTGCGATGCAGCACGCCGTCGTTGAGGTCGAGGTCGCGGTCGGTGAAGGCGTCGAGCGGGATCGGCACCGCCTCACCGGTCGGGCGGACCAGCATGACGTTGGCGACGTCCATGACGATCTCCTCCCACTCCGTCTCGCAGCACGTGCAGGCATCCGTACGCAGCCACCGGAGCGTGCCGGTGAGCCGGACCGCCTCGCGGTCGCCGAGCGCGCCCTGCAGGACCAGCACGACATGGCTGCCGCGACGGCCGGCGTACGCCATCCGCTGCTCGGGCGGGCAGAGGAAGGTCGGCCGCCCGCCGTCGTCGGCGAACCCCTGCATCTCGAGCTCCTCCATCGAGTAGGGGATGCCGTCGATCACCACGCTGCCCCCGCGGGGGCAGGACAGGATGCTGCGGGCAATACGGGGAGTCGACTCCATGACACCTCCATGTTTAGGTAAGGCTTACCTAAACACGAATCGTGTGGTGGGACAAGTGGGAGGGCGGCGTCAGGTCAGGACTGCTGGTCCAGCGACAGCTTCACGGGGATGTTGCCCGCGACAGCCCTCGAGTACGGGCACTTGCGGTGTGCGGCCTCGAGCAGCGCCTCGCCGGTCTCCGCCGGGACATCGGGCAGGAGGGCGACCAGTTCCACCGCCAGATCGAAGCCGGCGCTGCCCCCGCTGATCGTCACCTTGGCCTGAACCTGCGCGCCACGGAGTTTGACGCGTTGTGCGCGCGCGACCGAGTTCAGGGCCGAGAGGAAGCACGCCGAGTAGCCGGCGGCGAACAGCTGCTCGGGGTTGCTGACGTGGCCTCCGGCACCGCCCAGGTCTTCGGGAATGCCCAGATCCAGGTCGACCAGGGCATCGCTGGAGCGGACGTGTCCGTTACGACCGTCGCCGGTCGCCACGGCGTCGGCGGTGTAGCTGAGTGTCGTCATGATCGAGTCCCCTTTACGAGAGCGAGAAGTTCGTCTATTGCTTGTTGAGTTGCTCGCGCGAAGGTGCCTCCGCGAGAGACCGGAGTTCCCGAGGCGCGCGCGATCGCGACCGATGCCTCGGCCTGCCGTACGGCGAGGAGCGTCGGGTTCGCCACCAGGGCGCCCGGCACCTCGACGTGGTCGTCGGCGCTGAGGAGGGCAAACAGGCCCCCGGCCGACATCACCACGTCGATCTGGCTCTCCTGCACCATCGTGCTGGCCAGCGAGATGAAGGTGTCCTTGATCGACTGGTAGGCCAGTTCGTCGTCGTAGGCAGCGACCGCCTGGTCAGGGGTCAGCCGGAACGCGCGGACGTCGACCACCCGAGAGTCCAGGCCGTAGCGTGCGATCTGTTCGCGGTGCCATGGGAGGTAGACGGGGTCGAGGGTCACCAGGCCGATACGGCCACCCAGCATGCACGCCTGGAGCATGCTGGCTTCACCGTGGCCGATGACGGGGATGTCCACCGCGGTCCGCGCCTCGTAGAGGCACGCATCCTGGAAGTGGCCGACGAGGACGGCGTCGAAGCCTTCCGACGCCGCCTCGACGATGCCCTCGATCGACTGGACGCCGCAACGGAGCTCGCTGAGTCTGCCCAGCTGGGTGTCGGCCGGGCTGATTCCCCTGACCTCGTAGGTGACCCCGGGCGCCGCGATCTCGGTGAGGTAGGCCTCCAGCCTCTTCAGGTAGGGCTGGTGCACCGCGGGATCGGTGAAGCTCTGGTAGAGGATCCGGGTGGGAGGGGTGTTCATGCGTGCCTCTCGGGTGTCGGCGACAGGTCCGGGTCTGCGAGGAGCAGGACCTTGCCGCGGTGGTGGGATCGCTCCAGCAGAAGGTGTGCCTCCGCAGCCCGCTCGAAGGGGAGGGCTACGTGGGTCGTGGGGAGGATCGCGCCGCGTTCGTACAGCGGCCAGATGTTCCGGACGAGATCGTCGATGATCCGGTCCTTCTCGTGGTCGGGACGCATCCGCAGGCCGCTTCCGGCCACCGTCAGGTTCCCGACGAGAAGGCGGGTGAGGTCGATCTGGGTCGACGAGCCGCTCTGGTGCGCGATGATCGCCAGGCGTCCGCCCCGGCCGAGCACCTTCAGGTTCCGGTCCAGGTAGTCCGCGCCGATGATGTCGAGCACGGTCGCGGGCCTGATGCCCCGGTCGAGCAGCTCCTCGGCGAAGTCCTGTCGGCGATGGTCGATCACCAGTTCCGCGCCCAGCTTCTCGACGAACAAGCCCTTCTCGGGCGAGCCGACCGTGGTCGCCACCCGCAGGCCGTACGCGACGGCGAACTGGATGGCGAGCGAGCCGATGCCGCTGGCGCCACCGTGCACGAGCATCCAGGACCCGGGCTCGGGCGGATTCGGCATGTAGAGGTTCGACCACACGGTCGCGGCGGCCTCCATCAGACCGCCGGCGTCACGCGTGGAGACGGTCGCAGGCACCGGCGCGAGGTGGGTCGCTCGCACGGCGACGTACTCGGCGTACCCGCCTCCGGGCAGCAGCGCACACACCTCGCGGCCGATCAGGTCGTCCGGGACACCGGCGCCGGTGGCGACCACGACGCCGGAGACCTCCAGGCCGAGGATCGGGTCCGCCGCCACCCCGGGATACGTGCCGGCCCGTTGCATCAGGTCGGCACGGTTGACCCCGGCGGCGACGACGCGGACCAGCGCCTCACCGGCTCCCGGCCGCGGGACCGCTCGCCGGCTCACGGTGAGCACGTCCGGACCTCCGGGTCGGCTCGCGACCACGGCCCGCATGTGCGTGGGAAGCGGATCCACGGTCACGACGCCGCGGCCATCCGGTCGGCGCCCAGCCAGGTGGCGGCGTTCCCGCGCAGCAGGAGGTCCCGGTCGCCGTCGCTGAGGAAGCTCGCCTTCCGTACGACGTTGCCGACCGGACGTTCCCCCAGCGGGTAGGGGTAGTCGCTGCCCACCATCACGTGATCGGCGCCCAGGGTGTCGAGCAGCAGGCGCAGCGGCGCCTCCTCGAAGACCACGGTGTCGACCGAGAACCTGTCGCGGTAGTGCGAGGGCGGGTGCTCCGAGGTGCCGATGACGTCGTGGCGGTGGTGCCAGGCGTTGTCCATCCGGCCCAGCCAGTACGGGAAGGAGCCGCCGCCGTGCGCGAAGCAGATCCGCAGGTCGCTCGAGACCCGGTCGAAGACCCCGCCCAGCACCATCGCCAGGATCGAGAGGTGCGTCTCGGCGGGCATCCCGGTCAGCCACTGCGCCATCCACCGGTCGAGCCGTGGTGAGTTGGGCAGGTCCCAAGGATGCACGAAGACCGGCACGCCGAGACTCGCACAGTGCTGGAGGAAGGTCACGACGCCGGCGTCGTCGAGGTCACGGTCGCCGACGTGGTTCCCGATCTCCACCCCGACGTGACCGTTCGCCAAGGAGCGCTCCAGCTCGGCGCACGCGAGGTCGGCGTCCTGCAGAGGGACCTGGCAGAACGGGAGCAGTCGCGGAGACTCGGCGGTGATCTCGAGCGCGAGGTCGTTGAAGATGCGGGAGATCGCGGCCGCGTCGGACGGTGCCGCGTCGTAGCTGAAGAACACCGGGGTCGGTGAGACCACCTGCATCTCCACGTCGTCGGCGTCCATGGCGGCAAGACGGACGTCGGCCTCCCATGCGGAGGAGTTGATCCGCCGGAACTCGCGTGAGCCGATCATCATGACCGCTTCGCTCTCGCTCGTGACGTCGAGCCACAGCCGTGGCTCTGGGCCGGGGAGCTGCGGCCACCCGCGTGGTACGGAGTGCGTGTGTACGTCGATGGCCGAGGTCACGCGCCTCAGCCCTTTCCGGGGTGGAGGGCGTGGCACTGGCCGCAGGTGCGGGCGGCCTCGTCCTCGTAGAACGCGGTGAACACAGGGGGTAGATCCGCCACGATGTCGCGAACCTGGAGCTCGACCTCGTGCACGAGCGCCGAGCACTCGAGGCAGTACCACTGGAACTTCTCCAGGGTCCCCTCCTCGCGGATCCGCTCGATGACCACGCCGATCGACCCGGCCTCCGGGCGCTGGGGCGAGTGAGGGAGATTGCCGGGCAGCAGCCAGGTCTCGCCCTCCTTGATCTCGACGGTGACCTTGCCGTCCTCGGTCATCACGTCGACGTACATCGAGCCCTTGATCTGGTGGAACCACTCCTCGTAGGGGTCGACGTGGAAGTCGGTCCGCTGGTTCGGGCCGCCGACGACCTGGACGATGAAGTCGTCGCCGGTGAAGATCGCCTTGTTGTTGACCGGCGGCTTCAGGTCCGGCTCGTGCTCGCTGATCCATTTCATGAAGTTGAGCACCGGCGGGACGTTGGTGGTCGACTGAGTCATTTCGTTTCCTCCTGAGGGGTGGGGCTGGGCAGGTGCGCCACGGCCTGGATCTCGATGAGCAGGTGCGGGTGGGGCAGTTGGTGGACGGCGACGGTGGTTCGGGTCGGTCCGGCCTCGTCGAAGTAGGAGCCGTAGACGTCGTTGTAGCCGCCGAAGTCGTTCATGTTGACCAGGTAAGAGGTCACCTGGACGAGGTCGCCGAGGTCGCCGCCCGCGGCTCGCAGGATGTCGCGGATGTTCTCGATCACGGCGGCCGTCTGGGCACGGATGTCCAGGCGGGTGGTGCCGAGCTCGTCGACCTCGACACCGACGAAGGTGTTGTCGGGCCGGCGGCTGCTGGTGCCGGAGACGAAGAGCAGGTCGCCCGCCCGGCGGGCGTGCGGGAACCGCCCCCGGGGCCGCGCCTTGCTCTCGACCAGGAACGCGTCGTTCATCAGTCACCGCCCTCGCCGAGCGGGCCGGCGCTGTCCGCGACAGCTACGGCGTGGACCGTGCCGAGCCCGGCGACCGTCGCGCTGACCGGCCCCGGCCGAAGGGTTACGGCCTCGGTCGCGGCACCGGCGAGCACGACGGAGCCCGCAGGCAGCCGTAGCCCCAGACGGCCGCCGAGGGCGACCAGGCGCGGCAGCGTACGCAGCGGGTGTCCGAGGATGGCCGCGGTCGTTCCTTCGGCGACGACCTCGTCTCCGGCACGGAGGGTGACCGGGATGTCGTCCAGGTCCACCTCGTCTGGGGCACGCCACGGTCCGAGGACGAACATCGCCGCCGATGTGTTGTCGGCGACCACGCGCGGCAGGTCGAACCGGAACCCGTCGTAGCGGGAGTCGATGATCTCGAGCCCCGCCGCGACGCCGGTGATCGCCGCTTCCAGATCGACGTCCGGGTCGGCGAGGTCGACGGCGGTGCCGATCAGGAAGGCGATCTCGGGCTCGACGCGCGGGTGGATGAGCGCGCCGAGGTCGATCAGGCCTCCGTCGGCGGCCTGCATGCCGTCGGTGAGCTGGCCGACGATGACCTCGTCCACGCCCATCTGACGCATCTTGGCCTCGCTGGTGAACCCGAGCTTGAGGCCGACGCCGTGCTCACCGCGCGCGTGCCGACGAGCGATCAGCGCCGTTTGGCTCGCGTACGCCTCATCGAGGTTCAGCTGCGGCCACGGTGTCGCCGTGCTCACCGGAGTGGCGCTCTGCTGCGCGGTGTCGAGGAGTTCGGCGACGTGAGGGACCACGTCGGCCTGCGTCGTCACGTCACGCTGTTCTGACCCGTTCACAGCGCCACGCACACATTCGTCGTCTCGGTGTAGAAGTCGAGCGAGTGGCGACCACCCTCACGGCCGATGCCGGACAGACCGATGCCGCCGAATGGTGATCGCAGTTCGCGTAGGAACCAGGTGTTGACCCAGGAGATCCCGGTTTGCATCCGACCTGCGACGCGGTGCGCGCGACCCAGATCGGTCGTCCAGACCGCGGCGGCGAGGCCGTAGTCGGTGTCGTTCGCCAGTCTGATCGCCTCCTCCTCGGTGTCGAAGGGCATCAGAGCGGCGACGGGCCCGAAGATCTCCTCGCGGACCGGGCGGTCGCTGTTGGTCATCCCTGTCCAGAGGGTCGGCTCGATCCAGAACCCGCCGTTCAGTGCACCGCCGGGCTCGGCGGCGCGCCCGCCGGTCAGCACCTTGGCGCCCGCCTGCTCGGCGAGGTCGAGGTAGTCGAGGATCTTCTTCTGGTGGGCCCGAGAGATCACCGGCCCTGTCGTCGTCGTGGGATCCGACGGGGCCCCGAGGTGAAGCGCCTCGGCCGCCGCGACGAGCCGTTCGGTCACCTCGTCGAAGACCGAGCGCTCGATGTAGACGCGCTCCGTGCACAGGCACACCTGGCCGGTGTTGGCGAACACGGAACGTGTCAGGCCGGCGATGGTGGCGTCGAGGTCGGCGTCGGCGAAGACGACGGCGGCGTTCTTGCCGCCGAGTTCGAAGGAGACCGGTCGAATGCGGGGTGCGACGGCCTTCATGATGCCGGCGCCGGTGGCCGTCGAGCCGGTGAAGGTGACGCCGTCGATGCCCGGGTGGCTGGTGAGGTGCTCACCGGCCGATCCGGATCCGAACCCGTGGACGACGTTGTAGACCCCGTTCGGCACACCGGCCGCGGCGAGCACCTCGGCGAGCACGGTGGCAGAGCCCGGTGTCTCCTCGGACGGTTTGACCACGAGGGTGTTGCCGCACGCCAGGGCGGGCGCCAGCTTCCAGGTCAGCAGCAGGAGCGGCAGGTTCCAGGGCACGATCGCGGCCACCACGCCCAGCGGCTTGCGGACCGCGTAGTTCAGCGCCTGTCGGTCCCCGCCCAGGTCCTGGAGGTAGGACTCCACGCCCTCGGCGCCCATGACGTCGGCGAAGGCGCGGAAATTGGCGGCCGCGCGGGCGATGTCGAGGGCCCGAGCGCCGGCCTCCGGCTTGCCGGTGTCGGCGACCTCGGCAGCCAGCAGGTCGTCGGCTCTCCGGTCGATCTCGTCGGCCACGCGACGCAGCAGGGTGCAGCGCTCCTGCACCGACGTACGCCCCCAGGGTCCGTCCAGGGCCGCCCGGGCTGCCCGGACCGCCTGGTCGACGAGGCCGGCGTCCGCCTCGTGCACCCAGGCGACCTGCTGCCCGGTGGCCGGGTCGACGTCGGCGAACGCCTCGGCGCCGTCGGTGAACCGACCGTCGATGAAGTTCTTGTACTCACGCATGTGGTGTCCGTTCTGTTGATGCCGAAGCAGGAGCGGTCGGGCGCAGACGCGGCGGCTGCCGGTCCCATGCCCCGTCGGTCCCACGGCTGCGAAGCTCTGGTTTGCGGACCTTGCCGTTCTCGGTCAGCGGGAGGGCGTCGAGCCGGACCATGAACCTGGGGATGGCGTACGCCGCCAGCCGTGGGACGCAGAACTCGACGAGATCCTCGAAGTTCAGGTCCTGTGCATCCTTGGCGACGACCGCCGCCATGACCTCGTCCTCACCGAGCTCGGAGTCGACGGCGTAGACCGCGACGTCGGCGACGGCCGGGTGCGCGCGGAGCACGTCCTCGACCTCCACCGACGAGATGTTCTCGCCGCGTCGACGGATCACGTCCTTGATCCGGTCGACGAAGCGCAACGACCCGTCCGCCTCCACGACGACGCGGTCGCCCGTGTGGAACCACAGGTCCTGCCAGGCCGCTGTGGTCGCCTCCGGCATGCCGAAGTAGCCGGAGGCGAAGGGGAACGGCTGTTCGCTGCGCAGCAGCAGCTACCCACGGGCCCCGGGCGGGACGTAGGCGCCGTCGGCGTCGACCACCCCCATGTGGTA
>NZ_JBHVKN010000004.1:71792-80560 GCF_042798075.1 Nocardioides sp. NPDC057772 | reverse complement strand
TCCACCAGGATGACCGGCCCCGCGTCTGCTCAGGGGCCTAAGCCTCGACAGAGAATGGGTTGTAGACGTCGACCCCCGTCGACGCGAAGTCCTTGGCGTTGCGCGTCGAGACCGTGAGCCCGTGCTCGAGAGCGGTCGCGGCAAGAAGCGAGTCCACTGCCGGCAGCGGACGCACCGAGTTCAGCTCGCCCCAGCGGTCCGCCACCGCCGCCGTGACCGGCAGCACCTGGTCGTCGTACTGCTCCACGAGCCCTTCGATCCAGACGGTCAGCGCCTGCGCCGCGATCTCGTCACCTCGTGCCGCGAGGCGAGCGGCCCCTGCTCGCAACTCTCCTACCGTCAGGACCGACAGGTGAACCTCGTCGGGACCGAGCCCGTTCACCCACTCGATGACGGCCGGGTCAGGGCGCTTCTTCCGAAGCTCGGAGACCACATTCGTATCGATCAGATACCTCACGCCAGCCCCTCGAGGTCAAGCTCTCGGAAGTCTGAACGGTCGCGATCGAGATCGAGGTCGTCACCCTTGGGCACATCCAGCAAGTACTCGGACAGTGGCCGTCGTGGCTGAGCGATCCGTCGGTAGTCATCAATGCTCAGCACGACAGCAATCTCCTCGCCGTGCTTGGTGATCAGCTGCGGTCCGCCAGCAGTCGCCTCGCGAAGCACCTCACTGAACCGCTGCTTGGCCTCTTGTACTTGCCAGGGCATCGAAACCACCTCCTTATCTAGACAGACTAGACAGAGCGTGACGCGCACGCAACCATCCCGACGAGCTGATCGCCCGGATCCTGGAGCACTCCCCGGGTCTCGACGCGGGCTGTTCGCAGCCTTCTGGAACGTCTATGAACCGCCCGCGCCGGTTGGCGACGCACTTCTGGAAGGCCTGAGGAAGATCGCGCCCGACCGGCCTCTCGGCTTGGGCGCCATGAAGCAGGCGGACAAGAGTACGAAGAGGGTGCCCGGCATGTCGGCGAGCGCTTCGTCGAGCTCGGCGGGTTCGCCGAGCCGGAGCCGTGGCGCTTCTCGTGGTCGCGTGACGTCACGGGCGAGGAGTGGCTCGACTTCGTGCCGACGCAGGGCTCGGTCCGAGCCGCTGGACCAGCTGGCCGACGCGATGGTGGTCGGCGACCCGGATGGGGGCGACGAAGCAGGCGGCGCAGAAGAAGTACGTCCCCAAGGCCGGCGACCAGTCGCTCGCGGGCCACGCGATCCGGGCGCAGGGCGTGACGCTGGAGGCGGTCCGCGAGGTGGCGACGGCGGCCACTCCGGAGCCCTACGGCGAGGTCGGGGAGATGATCCCGTTCACCGCCGACGCCAAGAAGGTGCTCGAGCTGACCTTCCGCGAGGCCCTCCGGCTGGAGCACTCCTACGTCGGCACCGAGCACATCCTGCTCGCCCTCCTCGAGCACGAGGACGGTGCCGGGATCCTGCACGACGCCGGCATCGACAAGGCGGCGACCGAGCAGAGCATCACCTCGATCCTCGACTCGCTGAAGGTCGACTTCGACGCGGCCGAGGCCGGCGCCACGGAGTAGCAGGTCAGAGGGGCTACCTGATCTGAGGGACCGTCGGCACGAGCGAGCAGCGCGTGCCGGCGGTTTCGCTACGTTCCGAGGATGCCCCGCAGTCTCGCCCGACTCGTCCTCGGCATGATCCTGGCCACCGCTGTCGTCACCGTCCCTGCCTCGGTGACGGCACCCTCGGCCGAGGCGGCCTGTCGGCCGGCGCTGAAGTCGCTGACGCTCGCGAGGGGCACCGTGGCCGGCGGCACGTCGACCACCGCCACGATCAGCCTCACCTGCCGGGCTCCGAGGCGCACCCCGGTGCAGCTGTGGGCCAGCACGGGCATCAGGGTCCCGGCGTACGCCTATGTCGCGAGGGGCCGGAGCACGACCACGGTCACGGTCCGGACCTCACCGACGACGGTCCGCAGCAGCGGCCGCGTCAAGGCGGTCCACCGGCAGGTCGTACGCCGCGCGACGCTGGTCCGCACGGTCACGCCGTGCTACCCCACGCCGGTGCCGACGGCCGTGGCGCTGCCCACCTACGTCCACGCCGGCCAGACCGCCACCGGCTCGGTGACGCTGGACTGCGTCGCACAGACCTCACTGACGGTGAGCCTCGTCTCGAGCTCGTCCTGGGTCAGCGTGCCGAGCACGCTCACAGTCGTGGCCGGGCGGCGTACGGCGTCGTTCCGGGCCGTGACGAAGGCGCCGTCGACCGGGTCGCTGCCGGCGTTCGACGTGACGATCCGGGCGACCCGCAACCGGAAGAGCGCGGCCCGGGTGATGCAGGTGCGGCCTGAGATCCGACCGTTCCGGGCCGGGGACCGGTTCACCGTCAACGAGCCGGTCCTGACGCCCGAGGGGACCGACGGCTGGGTGCGGGGCACCCTCCGGATCACGCTGGACCATCCGGCCGGGCCGGGCGGGCTCGACGTGAACGGCTCGATCATCCCCGAGGGCGGGACCTGGACCGAGGCGACGATCTACCACCACCCCTATCCGCCGGACTCCCGCGTGACCGACCACCTCACCATCGTCGATCCGACCGGCACCGTCCTGCTCCACGCGGACTTCACCTACGCCGTCCGTCCGGCCCCCGAGGGCCCCTGACGTGCCGGGACAACACCCCTGTGCCCGATGCACGCCAGGGACGTCTCAGACCCCCGCGGGAGCGAGCACGATGTCGAACCGCACCTTCGACCAGGTGCCGTCGACGGCTCGACCGTCCGGCGTCGGGGTCCCGGCGGCCTGCCGCTCGAACTTCTTGATCAGCGACTCCTTGACCCCGAAGACGGTGTCCTTCCAGCCGATCGGGTCGCCCTCCGGGAAGATGTGGGTGACCAGCGTGCGGCAGCCTTCGTGGGTGACCATGAAGTGCAGGTGCGAAGCCCGCAGCGGCGATCGCCCGACCGCGGCCAGCATCTTGCCGACGGGGCCGTCGTCGGGGATCGGGTACGGCGTGGGCGTCAGCCCCCAGAACCGATAGCCACCCTCCTCGTCGGTGAACAGGTGCGCCCGGGCGGCCCGGGCGCCGGCGTCGCGCTGGACGTCGTAGAGCCCGTGCTCGTCCGCCTCCCAGACCTCGATCCTGGCTCCGACCAGCGGGTTCCCGTCCGTGTCGGTGACGGTCCCGGTGACCCAGCACGGCTCGCCCGGGGCTCCGAAGGCCATGTCCCCGCCGAGCTCGATCGCCGGGGAGTCCTCCACGAAGAACGGCCCGAAGACGGTCGCCTCGGTCGCGTCGGCGTACGCGGCGTTGTTGATGTTGATCGTCTGCATCGAGGCACCGAGGGTGTCCGAGAGAAGGATGAACTCCTGGCGTACGTCGTCGGTGATGTGGCCGGCCTCGGTCAGGAACTCGATGGCCGCGCCCCACTCCTCCTCGGTGAGA
Source organism: Nocardioides sp. NPDC057772 (assembly GCF_042798075.1). Taxonomy (NCBI): domain Bacteria; kingdom Bacillati; phylum Actinomycetota; class Actinomycetes; order Propionibacteriales; family Nocardioidaceae; genus Nocardioides; species Nocardioides sp. NPDC057772. Next base: position 77,164 of record NZ_JBHVKN010000004.1, on the reverse strand, counting down.
CGTACGTCGCGGATGAAGGCGTGCAGATGACGCGTCAGCGAGACCATGACCTCCTTCAGGCGCGGGTCCTCGCAGTTGTCGAAGGACGCGACCACGGTGTCGACCAGGGTCTGCTCGACCGCCCGCTGCTCCGGCGATACGTCGGCTCCGTCGCTCATCAGCTCTCCTCTCCCGTCCACGCCGCGGTCAGCAGCGCGGTCAGGTTCTCCTCGGTGACCGGGGTCGGGTTGTTGTCGGGGATGGCGGCCATGATCGGGGCGACCGCCTTGGCGATGCCGTCCTCGGGCATGCCGTAGTCCTGGAGCGCCTTCGGCGCATCGAGCGTCCTACGCAGCCCAGCCAGCCCCGCCACCGCACTGGGCGCGCCGAACGCAGCTGCCATCCGCGCCTCGGCCTCAGGCGCGTTCGGCGCGTTGAAGGCGAGCACGTGCGGGAGCACGACCGCATGGGTCTGCGCGTGCGGCAGGTTGAACATGCCGCCGAGCACGTGGCAGATCTTGTGGTGCATGCCCGACCCGGCGGAGGTGAACGAGACCGCCGCGAGGTAGGCGCCGTAGAGGGTCTGCTCGATCCCCTCGACGCCGGCGGAGTCGCGCGCGACCTTCGGCAGACCGGCGGCGAGCCCGCGGATCCCCTCGGCGGCGTTGACCCGGTCGATCGGATCCACCCGCGGGCCCCACATCGCGTCGACGCAGTGCGCGAGCGCGTTGAGCCCGCTGGCGACGGTCATCTCGCCGGGCAGGGTGGTCAGCAGCGAGGCGTCGTAGACGACCGAGCGCGGCAGGACCCGGGCATCGACGCCGGTCGTCTTCGTCTCGCCCGAGGTCAGGCCCCAGACGTTGGTCGCCTCCGACCCGGCGTACGTCGTCGGGACCGCCACGATCGGCAGCCCTGTGGTGAGCGCGACCGCCTTGGCGAGCCCGGTGGTCGAGCCGCCGCCGACGCACACCAGCGCGTCGACGGCGGCCTCGGCCGCCCGCTCTCGGGCACGCTCGGCGACCTCGACCGGGACGTGCATCACGACCTCGTCGTGGTGCAGCGCGACCGGTACGTCGGCGGTCACCCGGGCGGCGAGCTCGGCCTCGCGCTCGCCGGCGATGACCATCACCCGCCGCGCGCCGAGCTCGTCGATCTCCGCCGCCACCGCGGCGGGCGCCTCGCCGGTGGCGAAGCGGACCCGCTGCGGCAGCGACTCGTGCGTGAACTTCATGTGTTCCCCCCGCTCGGACCGGATCGATCAGGCCTTGCCCAGGAGCGTCGCGACCGCCTCGCCCAGCGTGGTGCCGGGGTCCTCGGGCAGCGACATGGCGCGCCAGGCGATGTGCTTGTCGGGGCGCACCAGGATGGCGCCCGACTCCTCGACCTCGCGGAGCTTGGCCCAGTCGAAGTAGAGGTCGGTGACCGGGCGGCCGGGGCCGATCACGACGGTCTGGAGCGGGATCCCGAACTTCGTCCGTGCCGCCTCCGCCGCCTCCGACCACGCCTCGCCGGCGATGCCGGTGATCAGCGTCCACTGGGTGTAGGGCGCCAGGTCGAGCATCGCGTGCTTCTCGACGTTGTCCCCGACCCAGGCGTGCGGCAGGTGGGCACCCGGGGAGGTCGACATCCGGTGGTAGAGGTCCTCGTCGTCGGTCGGCGCCGGCCGGGTGCCGTCGGAGAGGATCGCGTTGGAGTCGTAGAACTGGCCGAGCTCGACGCCGTGGGCGTTGAACTCGTAGTTCTTGCGCTCCATCGCGGTGACGAGCGCTGCCCGCTTGGCGGCGCCTTCGGGGGTGTTGGCCTTGCGCTCCTCGATGGCCTTGGCCATCTCCTCGCCCTCGAGCCCGACGACGCCGAGCGCCTCGAAGAGCTCGCCGAACTCGCGCGCGGACTGGTTGGCCCGGGTCACGATGCGCTTGGCGACCGGCGCACGCTCGGCGGAGTAGGACTCCAGGAGCGACGGCTCGGCGTAGCCCTGGAGCACCGCGGCCAGCTTCCAGGCCAGGTTGTAGGAGTCCTGGATCGAGGTGTTGGAGCCGAGGCCGTTCGACGGTGGGTGCCGGTGGATGGCGTCCCCGGCGCAGAAGACGCGGCCCTTCTGGGCGTGGGTCGCGTACATCTCGTTCACGCCCCACAGCGAGTAGCCGGTCACCTCCGGCTCCAGGTCGGGCATGCCGAGCAGGTCGCGGATGACCTTGACCGCGTACTCCTCGGTGAGCTCCGGCGGCGGCTGGCTGATGTCGTAGCCCCACACGATCAGCCACTCGTCCCACGGGCGGACCATCCGGACCAGGCCGGTGCCGATGCCGCCGACGTTCGAGCCCGGCTGGATGACCCAGTAGAGGACCGAAGGGCGGTGGTCGACGAGCTCGGAGAGGTCGGCCTTGAAGGTGATGTTCATCGACCCGGCGATGTCCATCGCCCCCTCCATCGGGAGGTCGATGTCGGCGCCGACCTGGGTGCGGGCACCGTCGGCACCGATGAGGAACTTCGAACGGATCTTGTACTCGTGGCCGGTCAGCCGGTCTCGGGCGATCGTGGTGACGCCGTCCTCGTCCTGGACGTGGCTCACGTACTCGGTGGAGAACCGGGTCTGGGTGCCGCGCTCGGTGGCGTTGCGGACCAGGATCGGCTCCAGGTAGGTCTGCGGGATGTCGACGGTCAGGCACGGGCTCGCCAGCTGGTAGTCGGCCTCACGGTCGGGGCGGGTGCCCCAGGTGCGGATGCGGCCGATCTCCTCGCCGGCGATGCTCGTGCAGAAGACGGTGTCACCGACCAGCTCGTGCGGCGTCGCGTCGGCGAGCACCTGCTCCTCGATGCCCAGGTCGCGGAAGATCTCCATCGCGCGCTGGTTGGTGATGTGCGCCCGCGGGGTGTTCGCGGTCCAGCGGTACTTCGTGATCATGATGTTGTCGACACCGAGCTCGCTCAAGAAGAGCGCGGCGGACGCACCGGCCGGACCGGAACCCACGACGAGTACGTCGGTGGTCACGACATCCTCGGTCTCGGGGATCTCGGTCTCTTTCTGGCCGTCGTCGAAGACTGGCATTTCCTCACCTTTCCGAGACCGCGGTGGGGTGTGGGATCGCAGCCTCAGGGCGAGTCTTACCGGCCCGCGCGGGCGGCATCAAAGGTGGGCTCGCGGGTTGGCGGAAATGCGTACGCGTCTAGCGACGCGAGAGCCACTGCTGGACGGCCGCGATCGTCGAGTCGGGCTTCCGGGCCCACTTGAAGTGGTCGATGCCGGGCTCGTCCAGGTGGACCCGCTCGACCTCGAGCCCAGGCATCCGCCGGTGGATCTCGTCGACCGTCGCACTGGGTGCCAGCCAGTCGCCCTCGATGGAGACGATCAGCGCGGGCTTGGTCAGGGCTCGCATGTCCGTGGTGACGTCGCGGGCCGGGCTGCCGAAGCGGAGGCGGCCGGTGCGGGCGTATCGGGCCCATTCCTTCATCAGCGTGCGCGCCTCGCGGCCGGCGAACTTGAGCTGCTTGCCGGGGAAGTGGCCGACGACCCGGCCGATCAGGCCCATCGCCTGGCTGGCGACCAGGAAGCCGGGGCCGTAGTTGCGCCAGTAGGGCGTCTGCGATGCCACGTAGATCAGCCCGGCGACGCGGTCGGGCTGGAGCGCCGCGTAGGCGCTGGCGGCCTGGCCGCCGAGGCTGTGCCCGAGGACGTACGTCGCTCCCGCGGCTGCCGGGACCAGCTCGCCGAGGCGGTCGACCGCGGCGGCGATGTCCTCGACCAGGTCGGCGTAGCCGAAGTCGTAGCCCCAGCCGGCGACGCGTCCGCCGAGCTCCTCGTGGCCGCGCTGCTCCATCCGCCCGACGTTGATGCCGGCCTCGGCGAAGGCGACGATCAGCTTGTCGTAGTAGCCCGCGGGCATGCCCATCGCGGGCACGACGAGCAGCGTCGGCGCCTCCGGGTCGGCTGCTCGGACCACGGTCAGCGTGAAGCTGGTGCCTTCGGCACGCTCGATCGGATGTGCCTCGGGAGTGGTCGTGGGGGTGGTCGTCTCCGTCACCCGAGCAATGTTACTCGTGAGTAGCACGCTGGGGTAGTCGGGAATCAAACGGTCCGTTACGCACGAGTAGACCGACCGTTTGATCCCCGACTACCGGCTCAGGCCGCCCACCGATGGCTCAGCAGACGGCGGCGCTCATCACTCGAGAGCGCTCGTCGCTCGGCCACCGTCACGGTCGAGGTCCACCATGCCGGCGGATCCAGTGTCCAACGTCTCGGCCCCGCCGCCGCTCGTGCCCGTTTTCGAGCAGCCAGGGTGCGAGCTTTGAATCCTGACGGATCGCGCAGGTCTGCGGAGACCATGGTGACGTACTCCAGACCGACACCACGCAGATCTCCCTCCCGCCTGATGTCCTTGGCGCGCTGCTTGCCCTCGAGGTGCAAGGAGCCGTCGTACTCGCCGACGACACCGGCTTCCAGGTCGAGCACGTCAGGCGTGCCGATATGCCGGCCGGCGAGGTCGAACACCGGGTGGTTGCACACGACGTCCCGGATGCCGAGCTCCTCCCACGCGAGCCGGAGATCTACCTCAGGCGGTGACCACGCGTTCTCGTCGAGGAAGGGGAGCGCATCCCGGACCTTCCCGATCCCGGTCCAGCCACGGTGTGCATCCGCCCACTCCGCGACCTCCTCGATGGAGACCAGGTCATGGAGCGCCGCCATGTCGTGGGCTCGCACAGCCGCGCGCCGATCGTGGGCGTAACGCATCTCGAAGGTCACCGACCGCACGGGGATCGTCACGCGCACGCCGTCGACCACCTGGCAGTCGGAGGGGAGGAGTCGCTCTCCGCACACGGTGATCCCTGGACGTGACACCAACGAGTGGGCCGTGGCCGCGACCGTCACCGGTCTCGGCCGACCGGACGTGTCGCAGCCGTCGAACCAGGTGCATCGCATCCACGCCAACGCCGCCCACCCGGTCACCGCGGCATGCGGGGCGAGCCGCACCGACGCCTCGAGCACTCGCTGCATGGGCGCATCGCCATCGACATCGGCCGGCACATAGAACCCGTGACTGCTCCGCCGCCACCCGCGCCCCCGAGCCTGACGCGGCGTCGGCCCGGTCTCCCCGCTCGGGTCGAGGCGCACAGGCCGCACCACAGAGGGCCGCGCGGAGGAGTATCTCGGCGGTCGGAAGTGAGGAGCTCGGGCAGCCACGTCGACAGCATCGGCCAGACGTACGAATCCCGCATCCGGCGATCCACAACAATCCCCCACCTGTGCACAACCCTGTGGATAACTCTCGGGCTCGGTGGATAGTCGGGGGGCAAAACGGCGGGTTCAAGCCGGGATACCCGCCCGGTGATACCCCCCGAATGATTAATTGCCGGGGGTCGCCCCGGGGAGGCCACCGTGCGACCCCCAGGGGGCA
>NZ_JBHVKN010000004.1:35081-71782 GCF_042798075.1 Nocardioides sp. NPDC057772 | reverse complement strand
CACCCCCCCTCCTGTCACCACCCGGTTTTTTACGTCGGGGGCGGGGGGTTTTGTGGGTTATAAAGGGGTGGGTTAGGGGCGTTTTGTGCGACGTTTTGACCCCCGACTATTGATTCAGGACCGTGTGACCGACGGGGAAGACCTCGTAGCGACCCCGTGTCGCCAGGCCCCACAGACCGCGCGGTGCCAGCAGCACCACGGCGATCGCGACGGCTCCGAGCGCGATGAGGTACCAGGTGCCGTAGGAGTCCAGCAGCTGCTGCAGCGCGAAGAAGATCACCGCGCCCAGGATCGGGCCCTCGATCGTCCCCAGGCCGCCGATCACGACGATGAAGATCATGAAGGCGGTGTACTGCACCGAGAACATCGAGTCCGGTGAGACCCGCAACCCGTTGACCGCGATCAGCGCGCCGGCGAGGCCGGCACCACCGGACGCGGCGACGTAGACCAGCCGCTGCGAGCGCCGCACCGCGACGCCGAGGGACGCGGCCGCCACCGAGTCGTCACGGATCGCGGTCAGGCCGAGCCCGACGCGCGAGCGCATCAGGGCGTACGTCGCGAGCACGACGAGCACGACCAGCACGAGCGCCAGGTAGTAGACGGTCGCGATTCGGGTCACCCGGTCGACGCCCTGGAAGGCGGTCAGCGAGAGCCCGGAGCCGCCACCGAAGCCCGGGAGCTCCTGGGTGACCAGCTTGAACACCTCGGCCACCACCCAGGTGCCGATCGCGAAATAGCCTCCGACCAGGCGGAACAGCAGGAACGAGGTCGGGATGGCGAGCGCCGCGCAGACCACGCCAGCCGCCACCACGGCTACCGGGATCGGCAGCCCGACGACGTCGGCGAGCTTGATCACGCCGTAGCCGCCGGCGCCGATGAACGCCTGCTGCCCGATCGAGACCAGCCCGCCGTAGCCGGCCATCAGGTTCCAGGTCGTGCCGAGGATGATCAGCGCGAAGAGGGTGACCAGGTTCGTCACGTCACCGGGGCTGAACACGAACCAGGGCGCCGCGGCCAGGAACACCACGATCACGGCCAGGACACCGCCGCCGGCCAGCGACGGCCAGCCGCCGCGTACGACCTTCAGGTCTTGTGGGGCGAGGGTTGGGGTGCTCATGCGACGACCGCCTTCGGGAGCAGGCCCTGGGGCCGGAACAGGAGCACGACCAGGAACACCAGGTGGCCGGTGAGGACGCCGTAGGCGGGGTCGATCTGGGCGCCGACGGTCTGCGCGACGCCCAGCACGAGGCCGCCGAGGAGCGTGCCCCACAGCGAGCCGAGTCCACCGATGATGACGGCCTCGAAGGCGAAGATGAGGACCAGATCCCCGTACGTCGGGCTGAACTGCGTCGACATACCGAGGAAGACACCGGCCAGAGCGACGGTGCCGATCGCGATCGCGGTGGCGAGGGCGTACATGTGCCTCTCGTCGATCCCCATGAGCGTCGCCGCCTCGGGGTCGTCCTTGGTCGCACGCATGGCGCGGCCGATGCGGGTGTGGGAGAGGTAGAGCTGCAGGCCGACGATGACGGCGACGGCCACCACGAGGGTGAGCAGGGAGAAGACGCCGAGCCGGAGCTGGCCGAGCTCGATCGAGGACGTGGACAGGTCCCCGATCGAGATCTTGCGGGAGTCGGCGGTGAAGATCTCCTGGAGCAGGTTGGCGCCGATGACGGCCAGGCCGAACGAGACCAGCAGCGGCGACAGCTCGCCGTGGCGCAGCGCCGGATTGAACAGACCGCGCTGGATCGCGTAGCCGACCGCGGCGAGCACCGGGATCACGACGACGAGCGTGAGGAACGACGGCATCCCGGTCTGCTGGACGAGCCAGAGCGCGAGGTAGGCGGCGGCGACCGCGAGCACGCCGTGGGCGAGGTTGACGATCCGCATCACCCCGAAGATGAGGCTCAGACCGCAGGCGAGGAGTGCGTACTGCCCGCCGAGCAGGAGTCCCTGCAGGACCGCGTTGATCCAGTCCATCAGCCGGCCTCCCTTCCGTCGGTGTCGTCGACCCCGAAGTACGCCGCCTGGACCTGCTCGCGGGTCACGTCTGCCGCGGCGCCTTCCAGGACCGTGCGGCCTTCGAGAAGGCACTGCACCCGATCGGCGACGGCGAGTGCCTGGGTGAGGTCCTGCTCGACCACGAGCACGGTCGTCCCCTTCTCGGCGATCGCGGGGAGCGCCTGGTAGATGTCGGCGATCACGACCGGCGCCAGGCCGAGCGAGACCTCGTCGAGCAGGAGCAGCTTCGGGTTGGACATCAGGGCCCGGCCGATGGCGGTGGCCTGCTGCTCACCGCCGGACAGGTGCGCTCCGCGGCGCGTCCGCTTCTCGGCGAGCAGCGGGAAGGCGTCGTAGACGGTCCGCAGATTCCAGGGGCCCGGGCGGCGGCCGTGCGCGCCGACCTTGAGGTTCTCCTCGACGGTGAGCGAGCCGAAGATCCGGCGGCCCTCCGGGGTCAGCGCGATGCCCTCGCGGACCCGTCGGTGGGCTGGGGTGTGGGAGACGTTGTGGCCGTCGAAGCGGATCTGCCCGGCGCTCGGGCGGAGCAGGCCGGCGATGGTCTTCAACAGCGTCGACTTGCCGGCGCCGTTCGCGCCGATCACGGCCAGGGTCTCGCCCTCGGCGACCGTGAGGGTGATGCCGTGCAGCGCACGGAAGTCGCCGTAGCTCACGTCGATCGTGTCGACTTCGAGCAGGGTCATCGGTCTCCCTCGAATGCTGACCGAGGTAACTCGGTGAACGGGTACTGGCTTCGTGGAACTCCGCGAGGGGAGTGGGCGTCGACCGAGTTACCTCGGTGAGCATTACGCGGGCTCACGCGCCCTCCAGATCAGGCGAGCCGAGATAGACGGCAGCGACCGCGTCGGAGGCCATGACCTCACGGGGGTCGCCGGTGGCGACGACGTCGCCCTGGGCCAGGCACATCAACCGGTCCACGACCTGCAGCAACGCGTGCACGATGTGCTCGATCCAGACGACCCCGGTGCCGCCGTCACGGATGGCAGAGATGGTCTCGATCAGCGCCGGCAGCTCGTGCTCGGTGAGACCGCCGGCGATCTCGTCGAGGAGCAGCAGCCGGGGCTGGGTGGCCAGCGCGCGGGCGAGCTCCAGCCGCTTGCGGTCGAGCAGCCGGAGCGAGCCCGCAGGGGTGTTGGCGAGATGGGTGAGCGACGCGGTCTCCAGCGCCCGCCAGGCCTGCTCGTTGGCCTCGCGGCGGCGCGCTCCCGCGCCGAAGGTGGAGCCGACCAGCACGTTCTCGAAGACGGTCAGCCCACCGAAGGGGCGGGGGACCTGGAACGTACGCCCGATCCCGAGAGCCGTACGCCGCGCCGCCGGCATCCGCGTGACGTCGGCCCCGTCGAATCGGATGGTGCCGGCGTCGACCGGGAGAGTGCCGGTCACCAGGTTGAGCAGTGTGGACTTGCCGGCGCCGTTGGGCCCGACGATGCCGAGCGCCTCGCCCGCGGCGACGTGGAAGGAGACCGAGCGGGCCGTGGCGACCTGGCCAAAGGACTTGGCCAGGCCGTCAGCTTGCAACAAGGTCACTTGAGCGCCTCGGGCTCGCCCCCGAGCGGTACGTCGGGAGCCAGCGAGTTCTGCACGACGACCAGCTCGAACGGGTGCTCCCCGCCCTCGACCTGGCGCCACTGGCCACCCGCGAGCGAGGTCTTGGCGACGTAAGGCGGGACGTTCTCGTCCTTGCCCCAGGCGACGTCACCGACGACCGTGGAGACCTCGAGCCCGGAGAGCGCCTTGGTGATCGCGTCGGCGTCGGTCGAGCCGGCCTCGGTCACCGCGGCGGTCGCGACCTCGAAGAGCGCGTGCGCGAAGCCCAGCGGCTGGGTCCACTGCTTGCCGGTCTTCTCCTCGTACGCGTCCGCCAGCTCCTGCGCGGACTGGCCGGTCAGCGAGGACTTGTAGGGCGCGGTCGGGGTCCACCAGACCTCGGTGGAGAGGTTGTGGGCGATGGGGCCCAGCGCCTCGACGCTGCTCGGGAAGAGCAGCGCCTTGCCGATCGTGGCGACCTTCGGGTTGTAGCCCTGCTGCTTCGCCTGCTGCCAGAAGGTGGTGAAGTCCGGCGGGATCGGGACGCCGACGAGCACGTCATGGCCCTTGTAGGCGCTGATCTGGGCAGAGAAGTCCTTGGTGCCGTTGGGGTAGTTGCCCGGGTTGTCGATCTTCACGCCGGACGCCTCGGTGAGCGCCGGGAAGTTGGCGCCCCAGGCCTCGCCGTCGGGGTCCTTCGGGAACAGGCCGCCGGCCTTCTTGTTGTTGGGGACCTTGCTCCAGATGTCCTGGTAGACGGTGGCGACGTCCTCCAGTCCCCAGAAGAAGTGGTAGCTGTACTTCAGCTCGGCCGGCTTGTCGCCGCTGCGGATCGCGAACGGCTGCCACGGGGCGACCGTGGTGATGCACGGGATCGAGTTGGCCTCGCACTGCTCCGAGACCGGGTTGACGATGTCGGGCGTCGAGGAGGCGACGATGATGTCGGCGCCGTCCTTGTTGATCAGGTCGCCGGCCACCGCCCCGGCCTTCGTCGTGTCGCTCTGCGCGTCGCGCACCACGATCTCGACGTCGAGCTCCTTGTCGCCGACCTTGACCGGGTGGTCCTTGAAGTACGTCTCCATCTCGTCGACGACGAAGCTGTTCGCCTCACCGAACGGCGCCGAGGAGCCCGTCTCGGTCGAGACGAACCCGATGGTGAGCGTGTCCTCGCCGCCACCGCCTTCATCGTCGATGCCGCCCGATCCGCAGGCCGTCAGGGTCAGCGCCATCGCTGCGACACCGGCGGCGGCCATGCTCAGGCCGCGTCCGGTGGTGAGTCCGTTGCGCACGTACGTCTCCTTAGAGAGTGTGGGGTGAACGAGAGTGTCGTCCGCCAGCGCCCCTACGGGTGGGAAGCAGGGTCTGGTTGGCGGAAAATCGCATGGAAGACCTATCGGATCTTTGGTGGACTTGTCACCCTTTCGCGCCGAGAAGTCGGGTACGACGGCCGAGAAGTCACTCACGTCGGCCGAGTTGGCACTCGTCTGACCACTCGGCCGACGGGGGTGACGTCTCGGCCGACGGGGGTGACGCCTCGGCCGACGGGGGTGACGTCTCGGCTGGGGTCAGGCGCGGGCGGCGCGGCGTACGTCTCCGGCGGCGACGCCGAAGCGCTTGCGGAAGGCCTGCGAGAAGTGGGAGGCGGAGGTGAAGCCGCACTTCTCGGCGACGTCGACGGTGCGGATACGCGGGTCGGAGCCGGTGGCGAGCATGGCGTAGGCGAGCTCGAGGCGACGCCCGAGGATGTGGCGGGGGACGCTGGTGCCGGCGTCGGCGAAGAGCCGGGACAGATGGCGCTCGGAGATGCCCGCACCCGCGGCGATCGCCGTGGCGGAGAGGGTGGGGTCGGCGAGATGCTCCTCGATGAACGCCTTCGCCGCGGCCCGGTGAGCGGTGGCCAGAGACACCTTGCCCTCGGTGGCGATCACCGAGATCAGGTCGAGGACGGCGCCCTCGTCGGCCGGCACCGGATCGTGGGGCCTGAGCGCACGGCCGACCATCTGCACCAGGGCCCGGCCGTGCGGGTCGTGGTCGCGGCCCACGTCGAGGACGAGCGGCGACGGCATCGACGTCATCCCGGTGCGGGCCGCGAAGGCGTCGACCGGAACCTTGACCGCGAGCTCCTCGAGACCGTGGCCGAAGCCGCGCAGGAAGGGCGCGTCCACGTCGCACACGATGAGCTGGCCGGGGCGGATGACCTTGCGTCGGCCGGCGTACTCCAGGATCGCCTCGCCGCGGAGGCTGGCGTAGACGGCGATCGACCGGGCCGGGATCTCCTTGACCAGGCTGGCCGGACGCTCGACGACGTGGCGGGTCGCCCGGACCCGCGCCAGATGGATCTCGTCGAGCTGCAGGTTGACCTCCTGCGCGTCGAACCCGTGCCCCTCGATGGGCCGGCAGGCGAGCGCGACCAGGGCGCGGGCGTTGTGGCGTTCCCAGGCCTCGACCTGCGCGTCCGCGCTCAGCCGGCTGGTCTCGAAGACTTCTGGGCGGCGAACCCGTGCGACGAGGGGAGATTGCGGCACACAACGACTCTACGGCGTGCCCGTGTCCGGAGGCGATGACTTAGGGAAGACTCACCTTTCTGGAATCGTTCAAGAAAAGGTGGCACAGTGGGTGCCACCACGAAAGACCGACTCTTCAATCTGGGGGACCCACCGAACATGGCCACGAAGACCGACACGAGCAGCGCCACGCACACCTCGCACCCCGCGTTCATCCCGAGCCCGGCGTTCGCGACCCAGATGCAGCGCCTGCTCGTCGATCTGACCGAGCTCAGCCTGCAGGGCAAGCAGCTGCACTGGAACGTCGTGGGCAAGAACTTCCGCGACATGCACCTCGTCCTCGACGAGGTCGTCGACGCCGCCCGTGACTTCACCGACGAGGTCGCCGAGCGGATGCGCGCGCTCTACATCCTCCCCGACGGCCGCACCGGCACCGTCGCCGAGGACACCACCCTCGCGCCGCTCCCGGCGACCGAGGTCGACACCGCGACCGCCGCCGACCTCGCCGCCGCCGCGCTCTACGCCACCTCGAAGACCGCCCGCGAGATCCACGACGACATCGACGCCGAGGACCCGACGACCGCCGACCTGCTCCACGGGATCATCACCCGGGTCGAGCAGCTGGCCTGGTTCATCGACTCCGAGAACCGCGTCGCCAACCAGTCCAAGCCGGCTCAGCTGACGGTCTGATCTTTCCCCGAGGACGGCGTCCCGCGATCCCGCGGGGCGCCGTCCTTCGTCATGTGGCCGCCGACAGCTACCTGGACCCGCGCAACAGCTTGCGCAGATCGGTCCCGGGATCGGCGAGATCGGAAGCCCGTACGTCGACCCCTCGGTCGATCATCCGCCGCGCCGCGCGCACGGCGTTGGGGTCGTCCACCGAGACCGCGCCGATGACGCGCTCACCGCGGAGAGTGAACACGGAGAAGGGCGGCTCGCCGACCGCGCCGCGTACGACTGTCTGGTGGTCTGCGTCGGGCGAGCGCATCTTGCCGACGACCTCGACATGCAGGCCGTAGCGATCAGTCCAGAACCAGCGGGCGGTCTCCGCCGGAGGGTCGATGCCGAGGATCGTCCTCGCCGCCCGCTGGCCGTCGTGCACCGCCGCCTCCCAGTGCTCCGCGCGGCGGTGGCCGCGGCGGCGGGCGCAATCGCCGACGGCGAGGACGTTCGGGTGGGTCGTGACCTGATGGTCGTCGACGACGACGCCGTTGTCGACCTCCAGACCGGCTGCCTTCGCCAGGGCGGTGTCCGGAACCATCCCCACGGCGAGAAGCACGGCGTCGAACGTACGCGGCTCGGTCTGGCCCGCGATGTGTGCGACGACTCCGGCACGCGTCGACTCGAGCTTCTCGACGGTGGCGGTCACCGTCTCCACGCCGTGGACCGCGTGCAAGGAGTGCAGCCAGGCAGCGACCTGAGCACCGACCGCGGCCGCGATCGGCGGGTCGACCGGATCGACGAGCACGACCTCGCTGCCCAGCTTCCGTGCCGTCGAGGCGACCTCGGCTCCGATCAGCCCCGCACCGACCACCAGCAGCCGGGCGCCCGGGAGCAGCACGTGCCGCAGCGCATCGGCGTCCTCGACACTTCGCAGCGTGTGGACCCCCGTGGCCGAACGCGGGATCCCTTCGCCCGCTGGACTGTCGAGCGGCTCCCGAACGACACGTTCGATGCTCGGCCACAGCGAGTGTCCACCCGTCGCCAGCACGATCCTGTCGGCGGAGAGCTCCCGGCCGTCAGAGATCGCGACCGTGCCGGCATCCGGATCCAGCGCCACCACCGACGCAGCCGTGACCAGGTCGATCCGCTGCTCGGCGTACCACTCCGGGGCCTGCAGAGCGATCGACTCGAGGTCCTTCGCGCCGGAGAGGTAGTCCTTGGACAGGGGCGGGCGGTCGTACGGGAACGGGTCGACGGTGAGGAGCGTCAGCTCACCGGCGTACCCGTTCTTCCGCAGTTCCGCGACGGTCGAGACACCAGCGATCCCACCGCCGACGACGACGACGGACGAGACCGTCACGGCCTCTCGCCGGGGAAGAGGTAGATCTCCCCGTCACGCACCTCGACGCGGTGCGGCACGGTATCGACCGTGGCCGGGAGGCCGTCGACCTTGCCGGTCTTGAGGTTGAACCGCGAGGAGTGCAGCGGGCACTCGACGTCGCCGTCCTCGACCCAGCCCTCGGCCAGGGATGCGGTCTCGTGGGTGCAGGTGTCGTTGAGGGCCCAGCAGGTGCCGTCGTCGTCACGGAGGATGGCGATGTCGTCCTCGGTGCCGGTGATCTTCGAGGAGATCGCGATGCCCTCGCCCTCCGGGATGTCGTCGAGGGAGGCGACGCGGATGCCTGAGCTGTTTCCGCCGTTTCCACTGTTTCCGGTCATGCCCCCATCTTCCAACGTGGACCACGAAGAACCGGCCACCTCCCCCGGGGTGGCCGGTTCTCGCGTCGGGACCGAGGGTCAGTCCGGGCAGGTGTTGCGGTAGTCGGACAGGTAGATCGAGGACGGCGCCGGGCAGAGGAACTGCGAGTAGCGGGTGTCGTCGTCGACGTACCTCTTCAACCAGGTGACGAACAGGCGCCCTTGCCAGTCGTCGTCGGTGTTGGCGATGAAGTGGTCACCGTTGTTGATCTCGCCGTACGCCTTCTCCCGCGCCCCGGTCATCGAGGTGTAGAACGGGATGGAGTGCGAGGCGACAGGCGCGACCGAGTCGTTCTCCGCGCCGATGATCATGGTCGGGATCTGGATGCCGGGCCAGGTCTTGTCGGTGTGCCAGGGCTGCAGCGCGACCGCGGCCTTGATGGTGGAGTCCTGGTTGGCCGCCGCGAGGGTGCCGCCGCCGCCCATCGAGTGGCCGGAGACGGCGATCCGCGACTCGTCGAGACGGGATGCGACCGCGGAGGACGCGCTCGTCTTCAGGTAGCGCACCGCGGCGAGGATCTGCGACCCACGACTGTCGGGCTGGTCGTACCGGGAGTTCGTGTCGATCGCGAAGACCACGAACCCGTGCGAGGCGACCCGGCGCGCGACCGCGGAGTAGGACGACGAGGAGGCCGTGTAGCCGGGGGCCAGGACGACACCGCCGAACGTCCCCTGGGTCGTCGACGTCGGGTAGTAGATCGTCCCGCCGCCGAATCCGGTCACCAGCGAGGAGACCGAGGTCGAGGAGAGGGAGAACGTGCCGTTGTCCAGGACGCTGGCGGACGTCGGGTCCGGCCCGCGCTCGTAGGGGCTCTCCGCATCGGCCGGCGCGACCAGACCGAAGAGGGGGAGCGTGACGGCCGCGGCGACCGCGGCGATTCGGAGAGAGAGTGATCTGAGCACCGAGCATGCTCCTTCGTCCATCCGGCCCCGGTCCGTCCGGGGTTCCGGTTGCTACTCGAAGGTAGGGGCGTGGGCGGGCGCCGGGCACCGGCGCGGAGGCAGAACCTGTTTGTGCGGCTGTCACAAAACAGAAACAAGCGGCGTACGCAGGTGGGGCTGCGTACGCCGCCGGTTTCTGTGCGGGGTGTGGCGTCAGCAGTGCTGATCGATTCGAGCTCCGCTTCAGCAGTACAGATTCCCGCCCGGGTCCACCCCGAGCAGCGAGGTGACCTCGCGGTAGTTGTCGACGCGGCTCTGCACCTGGGCCGGGTTGCCGCCGTTGCACTCGATGGCGCCGTTGATGGCCCGGATGGTCTCGCCGAAGCCGGCGCCGTTGACCATCGCCGCGTGCGCGGTCATGGTGCCCGGGCCGTTCTGGGTGTTCCAGTACCAGAGCCCGGTCTTCCAGGCGACCGCCGGATCGGTGGCGACCAGGTTCGGGTTGTTCAGCAGGTCGATCCCGAGCGCGTCCCCGGCGGCCTTGTAGTTGAAGTTCCAGCTCAGCTGAACCGGCCCGCGACCGTAGTACTGGTCGTTGCCGGCCGGACAACCGTAGGGCTGGGACGTGTCGCAGTAGTGCGGGTAGTTGGCCTGGTTCTGCTCCACGACGTAGCGCAGGTCACCGGTCTCGTGGGCGACGTTGGCGATGAACGCGGCGGCCTCGCGCTTCTGGGTCGCCTCGTCCCCAGCATTGGTGAACTCCGGATAGGCGCTCAAGGCCTCGACGAGCCCGGCGTACGTGTAGAAGGGGTTGCGGTTGGGGAAGAGCTGGTTGAACTGCGACTCGCTGACCGGGAACTCCCCGGCCACCGGCGCCGGCGACTCCGGTTCGGTGGCGGTGCCGCCGATGTTCACGTCGATGCAGGCGTAGAACGCGTTCGCGGTGTCGGCGACGTTCCAGACCGCGAGCACCTTCTGCCGGCCGGTGAAGGAGCCGAAGTCGACCTGGTGGTCGACGGTGGCCGGCGGCTGCGCGCCGCCGTCGTCGAACTCGGCGATCTTGGTGCCACCGATGAAGTACTGCCAGGTGCTGGTGCGGTGCCGGGCGCTCAGCGACCAGCTGAAGGTCTGGCTACGACCCACGGGCGTGGCCTGCCAGCTCTTCGAGTCGTCGTCGAGCTCGGCGAATCGGGCGTTGCCGCCGGAGCAGCTGGTCAGGCCCTTCGGACCCTCGACGCTCTGCGGTTCGTACTTGATCTCCCCGCACTCCACGGTGCCAGCAGCACACTGCGCCTGCCGGCTCGGGGGGTTCGAGATGTAGCCGTGCGCACTTGCGGGGCTCGTCGGCACCATGGCCAGGACGGGCGCCAGCAAGATCCCGCCGAGAACGGCGATCTTCGTTGTAGTACGCATTCCAAGCTCCTTGAGGGGGTTGAGATGGATGGCGATCGAAACCCCTACTGTAAGGTTCCTTTACAGTTACCGTCCAGCCCCCATGCGGACAATCACCGGCGCGACGCCCGGAATTGTTAGGTTGGTTTTCCGTACACCACCCTCCCCCTCGAAAGGAGCGCCGCCGATGTCGAGAGCACCCAAGACACACCTGATCCGCGACACCAACGACCGCGCGGCGCTCGACCTGATGCTCTCCGACGGGCCGGTGACGAAGACCCGG
This sequence comes from Nocardioides sp. NPDC057772, assembly GCF_042798075.1. Taxonomy (NCBI): domain Bacteria; kingdom Bacillati; phylum Actinomycetota; class Actinomycetes; order Propionibacteriales; family Nocardioidaceae; genus Nocardioides; species Nocardioides sp. NPDC057772. The sequence goes on along the minus strand of NZ_JBHVKN010000004.1, from coordinate 60,751 downwards.
CTCGGCGAGCTCGTCGGGCTCTCGAAAGTGACCGCCGGACAGCTGCTGACCCGGCTCGGCGATCGTGGTCTCGTCGAGGTCGTCGGCACCCAGCAGGGCGGCCGCGGCCCCAACGCCGCGCTCTACGGAGTGGTCCCGTCGGCCGGCTACGTCGCAGCCCTTCACATCGGACCCGACCAGATCACCGCGTCGGTCGCCGATATCACCGGCACCGAGCTGGCCACCGGCGAGCTCGACCCTCACGAGGCCTCCGACCCGGTCGAGGCGGTGCGGGCCACCGTCGCCAACGCCACCAAGCGCGCCGGCATCACCATGGAGCAGCTCCGCTGCCTCTCGATCGGCACCCCCGGCATGATCGACCCCCGCACCGGCGACATCCGCTTCGCCAACGACCTCCCCGATTGGCGCGCAGGCGTGCTCGCGGATCTCCGCCGCAGCTTCCAGCGGCCGATACTGATCGAGAACGACGTCAACCTGGCCGGACTCGCCGAGCAGTCGGCCGGCGCCTCCCACGGTGTGAAGGACTCGGTGCTCGCCTGGATCGACCGGGGCCTGGGCCTCGCGGTGATCGTCGACGGCCGTCTTCACCGCGGCGCCGGCGGCGGAGCCGGCGAGATCGGTTATCTGGCGGTACCCGGCGCCTCCACACCCCACGGCACCGACAGTCCTCAGCACGCCGCCTTCCAGTCACTGGTGAGCGTCGAGGCCATGGACACTCTCGCCCGCGCGTTCGGGTTGCGCGGCGACGGCGTGGAGTGCGTACGGTCCGCGGTCGGGGGTGACCCCGATGCCGAGCCGTTGCTCGACGAGCTCGCCCGCAGGCTCGCCCTCGGACTGGCCGGCATCTGCGTGGTGCTCGACCCCGAGCTGTGCGTGCTCGCCGGCGAGGTCGGCCGCGCCGGCGGCGAGGTCTTGGCCGCGCGGGTGCAGAAGGCGATCGCCTCCCTCGGCCCCAACGTCCCCACGGTCGTCCCGACCGCGATCTCCGGCGACCCGGTGCTTCGCGGCGCCCTGCAGATGGGTCTCGACACGGCCCGCGACGAGGTCTTCTCCAGCCAGGGCTGACCCCGACGAGCTTGCTTCAGCGATCAGGGGAACGCCCGATGTCATATGTACCTCGGCTACATATCGTCGAGGTGTGACCACAGAGATACGCCAGCGGCGACCGCGCATCAGCCTCTTCTGCTTCCGAGCAGTCGCGGTGCTGATCGCGCTCTTCGCGATCGGCCAACCGATCTTCATCGGCTCCTACTTCTCCGGCACCTTCGAGGCCCTGGGGTTGCACTCGGCCGGCGCGGCGGCGCTGCAGGCGCTCGGCCTGCTGCTGCCGATCGCCGCGGGTGCAGTGGTCGCGATGCGCGGCCGCTGGTGGTTCCTGATCTGGTCGGTCGCCCTCTTCTTCCTCATCCACGTGCAGGCGGTCCTCGGCTACACCCGGGTCCTCCAGTGGCACGTCCCGGTCGGCGTACTCACTGTCGGGATCGCGGTGGCCGTCGCCATCGCCTCGCTGCGCCGCGGCGCCGGCAGCCCGCGGGAGGCCCGGCGATGAAGCTCGGCCGACGCACCCTCCTCGGCGCCGGCCTGGCCGCTCCGGTCGCCGGATCGCTGGTCTCCTGCGGCGACGCACCCGGACAGACCGGACGCATCCTGCGCAGCGCGGCACGGCTGCCGAAGGCGTACGCGACGCCGTTGCCGTTGCCGCCCGTCAAGCGCCCTGCCGGTGGCCTGATCTCGCTCGAGCAGCGCAGTGCCTCGGTGGAGATCCTGCCCGGGCTGCGGACCGAGATGATGACGTACGACGGGGTCTTCCCCGGGCCGACGCTGGAGACCCGCCGCGGCGAGACCGTGACCGTACGCCACACCAACTCCCTCACGCTGCCGACCGCGACGCATCTCCACGGCGGGCACACCCCGGCGGAGAGCGACGGCTGGCCGACTGATCTGCTGGTGCCGCCCGGCTTCGAGGCTCCTGCTCATCATGCCGGACACGAGAGCGGGCACGGAGGCGGGCACGGGAGTGGCCATGGCGGCGGGCACGAGGCCATGGCCGACCCGGAGGCGCAGGTCAGGACGGGAAAGCGGGACTACCGCTATCCGCTCGACCAGCCCGCCACGACGCTCTGGTACCACGACCACCGGATGGACTTCACCGCCCCGCAGGTGTGGCGCGGACTGGCCGGGTTCCACATCGTCCGCGACGACGAGGAGGACGCGCTCTCGCTGCCGCGCGGCGAGCGGGAGCTGCCGCTGATGATCGCCGACCGGGCCTTCGATGAGGACGGTGCGCTGCGCTACCCCGCGCTCGACCCGGAGCTGCTCGGTGAGCCCGGCGTCGAGGACCGCTACATGGCCGGCGTGCTCGGTGACGTCATCCTCGTCAACGGCGCCCCGTGGCCGGAGGCGGAGGTCGAGGCGGCGCAGTATCGGCTGCGCCTGCTCAACGCCTCCAACGCGCGTCGCTACGCGCTGACCCTGCGCACCGACTCCGGCACGCCTGTGAGGTTCACGCAGATCGGCTCCGACGGCGGGCTCCTCGCCGCCCCCGTCGAGCACGACCAGATCACGATGGCCTCGGGCGAGCGGTTCGACGTCGTCGTCGACTTCCGTTCGCTGGCACCTGGGACGACCGTCGAGCTGCGCAACGGTCTCGGCACCGGCCGGACCGCTCAGGTGATGCGGTTTCGGATCGCCCGCCGCGCGGCCGACGACGTCCGGATCCCGAAGAGGCTCGCCGACGTACCCGAGCCCGAGACGCCCGACGGCGCTGTCGTCCGCAAGTGGCACTTCCGCCAGGCGCGCGTGCACGGTCGCCGCGGCTGGGGGATCAACGGCAAGCCCTTCGACCCGGCCGTCCCTCAGGCCCAGGTGCCGCTGGGCTCCACCGAGATCTGGGAGTTCTACACCGACGCCCACCACCCGGTCCACGTCCACCTCTCGCCCTTCCAGGTCCTGCGCCGTGGCAACCACGGCCCAGGCCCGATGGATCACGGCTGGAAGGACACCGTCGACGTACGTCCCTACGAGGCCGTCCGGGTCCGGGTCAGGTTCGAGAAGTACGCCGGCCGGTTCCTGATCCACTGCCACAACCTGGAGCACGAGGACATGGCGATGATGGCCGGCTTCGAGACGGTGTGACCCGCTGGCTAGAGGCGAGTGGCCAGGAACAGCGCGGCGAGGGCGACCAGGACCAGGACACCGTTGAGCCACAGGTCCCGGCGCTCTCCGCGCGTGAGATGGAAGATCGCGGCGAGCACCTGCACCACGGCCAGCCCTCCCGCCGCCCAGATCGCGAGGGCGGGGGCGATGCCGGTCAGGGGCGGGAGGACGAGCCCGAGCGCGCCGGCCACCTCGACCGCCCCGATCGCCCGGACTCCCGACATCGGGATGGCAGTGCCCGCCCACGCCATCATCGGCGCCAGCTGCTCCTGGCCCCGAAGAATCTTGATCCCGCCCGAGTAGAGGTAGAACACCGCGAGCAACCCCGCGACGATCCAGTACGCGACCACCATGCGAACTCCTTGGTTACGATGAGTAACTGACCGATCGAGAACCCAGCATGGACGGGTTCCGGGAGGCGTACAAAAGGCACATCGGTGTGCCTGAGGGCGATGGGAGCGGCTCTTGTCGGACTACGAGAAGGTCTGTCTGATCAGGGGCGACGGCGGGAGCGCGATCCGCGGCATCCTCGACCGCATCGGCGACAAGTGGAGCCTGCTGGTGATCGCCACGCTGGACGGTGGTCGGCTGCGGTTCGGCGACCTGAAGCAGCGCGTCCCGGGCATCTCGCAGCGCATGCTCACGCTCACCCTGCGCCATCTGGAGCGCGACGGGCTGGTGAGCCGCACGAGCTACCCCGAGGTGCCACCGCGGGTGGAGTACGAGCTGACCGGCATGGGCAGGACGCTCGTCGGCCCCGCGGTCTCCTTGGCCGAGTGGGCGATCCGACACAACCCGCTCATCGACGAGAACCGACGCGCCTACGACGCCCGCCAGAGCTGACTACACCTCGAGCCGCTTCTCCATGTCGTCGAGGATCGACTCGACCCTCGCGTACGTGTGCGAGCTGTAGGCCCCGATGCTGCGCTCGGCCGCGAGCGCCTCGCGCATCGCGTCGAGGTAGCGCGTCTGCAGGATCAGGGTCTGCTCCCTCACCGCGGGCCGCACTCGCGGTGCCTCCTGCACGCCCGCGAGGACCCGCGGGAGGATCCGGTCCTTGAGCTTCGTCACCAGCTGCGGATCGATCGGCTCACCGTCGATGGTCTGCGACTCGAGCGGTCCGAGGGTGTCGACGGCGGTCTCACCGACCTGGCGCAACAGGGCACGGAAGGCGTCGTGCCTGTCCTTGGCGCTCTCCGGCGAGAAACGCAACCGGCGGATCAGGGCCGGAAGGGTGAGGCCGAAGAGCACCAGGGTGATGAGGGCGACCAGGAAGGCGGCGAGCACGACGGTCGCCCGGTGGGAGGTGCCTGCCGGGATGGTCTGGGCGGCGGCGACCGTGACGACGCCGCGCATACCCGCCCAGCCGATCGTCAGGAAGCCGCGCCTCGTGATCGGCTCGCGCTCCTCGAAGTCGATGTCCGCGCGGCCCCGTGCCAACCGCCGCCTGGCCGCGGTGATCCGCGCGTCCTCCCGGTCGTCGGCGGGGGTCAGCGAGTCGAGCTTCTCCTCGAACTGGTCCAGGCGGCTGCGTACCTGTTCCTTGCTCTGCTCGCGGTCCCGGAGCGCAGGCCCGGCGAGGCCGGCGAACCGGAGCACGACCAGCAGGCCGACGACGACGAGGACGAGCCCGGCCATCTCGCCGGGCGTGGTCTCGCCCTGCGCGGCGTCGACGAAGTCGGGCAGCTGATAGCCCATCGCGAGGAAGACGCCGCTCTCCAGGATGAAGTTGAACGTGGTCCAGGTGGTGGCCTGGGTCTGCCGGTCGCGGGCGCTGAACCGGCGGCTGCCGAGTCCCCCGGTCACCAGCCCGGCGACGACGACGGCGAGCACGCCGGACGCGTCCAGCTCCTCGGCCGGGAAGTAAGCGATGAACGGCACCGCGAACGAGATCGTGGTGTTGAGCACCGGGTCGTCCAAGCGCTGGCGGAGCAACACCGTCAGCCAGCCGACGAGACCGCCGATCACGAGCGCGCCGATCACCGCCCACCCGAACTCCAGCACCGTACGTCCCAGGGAGAACGAGCTGGCCGCCGCGATCCCCGCGACGGCCGTGCGGAGCACGACAAGGGCCGACGCGTCGTTGACCAGACTCTCCCCCTCCAGCACCGTCATCACCCGCGGCGGCAGCCCGACCCGGCGCCCGATCGCCGTCGCCGCCACCGCGTCGGTGGGGCTGACGACCGCCCCGAGCGCGACCGCGAGCGGGAACGAGATGTCCGGGAACAGCCAGTGCACCACCGCCCCGATGACGAGCGCCGAGACGATCACCATCACGACCGAGAGCCAGCTGATCAGCCGGAAGTTCCGCCGGAAGTCGATCACCGGCAGGTTGACCGCGGAGGAGTAGAGCAACGGCGGCAGTACGCCGGCCAGGATCAGCTCCGGGTCGAGCTCGATCTCCGGTGCACCCGGCAGATAGCTCGCCCCGATCCCGAGCCCCACCAGCAGCAGCGGCGCCGCCACCCCCGTACGCCGCGCGAACACCGACGCCGCGATCATGATCGTCAGCGCCGCCCCGGCGATCAGCAACACGTGTTGGTCCACGTTCGGGAGTCTAGGTTCGCGAGCGATGACTCGACCGGAGGTCGCGGCTTCGTTAACAACGACGTTGAACTTCGTGGGCACGGCCGTGCGAGGTTCTCTGTAGTTCGATCATGGTCATCAACGAACTTCGGCGAACCGGCTCCAGACGTCGGCCGACGCTTGCAAGAACTCGCAGTGCGTAAAAGATGAACACGCATTCCACAAACCCCTGGGGGTTTACCTTGAGATAGTCCTGACGCCCCCAGACAGGCGGGGCATCAAAACGGATCGTCGCTCGGGGTCGGTTCGATCCACTGGGACTCCTCCTCCAGTGATTGGGGGACGATTTCCGCTGGGCAGACCTGGAGCTGGCGGGAGTCGCCGAATGTGGACATCCCCTCAGCACGTCCCTGCGTGCAGGGCGTGATGCGCGCCGGGGACCGGAATTACTACACTCACAACAGCTGCAGCTGAGGAACGAAGCACTGCTGCTGCAGAGTCGGAGACATTGATGATCATCGAGCCATTCTTCCGCTCGCTACCGCTCGCGTTGCCGACCATCATCGGCGCGGGCGTGCTTGCCGTCCTGGGAGCACCATGGTGGGCAAGGTGGTTGCAGGTGCCGCGCACGATCGCGGTCTTGTTCGTTGCGGTGTGCGGTGCCTACCTGGGCGTGACCGCAACGCCGAACGAAGCCGGATTGTGGGGGGCTGCGGGCGCGTCTCGTGGGCTCAACCTCGAAATCCAGCTCCCGCCACTGGGGAACCTCTTGATAATCAGTTCAGACTCACTCAATGTCCTAGCTGGGGCGAGTCTGGGAGCGGTGTCAGTGCTGATGTGGTGTGCCGGCCGCCGAGGGGTCGCTGTCGCCACCGCGGTGGGGCTGCCTCTACTGGTGGAGCTGGTTCAGATGCTCTTTCCAGCGATGGGACGGATCGGGTTCCTGCTGAGTGATGTCGTCGTGAATTGGATAGGAGCCGCTCTCGGGGCCGGTATCGGCGCCGCTCTCGCTGTGGTGATCGGCGCGGCAACCTCGGCCAAAGCGGTTCCCGAGTAACCCAGCCCGCACAAGCGCTACAACAGCCCCTGAGCGTGTACGTCGAGACGGTCTCAGGGGCTGTTCGCTATCCGCACTTGACGTCTCAGCCCGCGCTGCCATCGACTTGGTCTAGCTGGCCCAGGAGAGTGTCGGCGGTCTTCTGTGCGAGGTCGATACGAGCCTGGTCGATGCCACACAGCCTTAGGCATGAGGAAGCCATCGATGCAGACTCGTCGGCATCGATCCGGCGGCCGGCGTTCCGCAGTCCGATGACCTCCTCGACGTTGTGGACCAGCTTCTCCCCGAGCCGGACCGGCCCGAGAGCACCGAGGACCTCGGAAGTCGCGATCGGTTCCGCCAGCCGGGCGTAGATGGCAGCGAGGTCCGAGCGGGCCTCGGTGAACTCGTCGAACCCCTCGACCTGGGCGACATCGGGGGCAAGGTAGAGCCAACCGATGTTGTGCGGCGCCTTCGCCAACGTACGAACATCGGTGAGCGCCACCAGGTACAGCACCGTGTCAGGGTCGTCGGTCAGCGACTCGATCCGGGCGACACTGTCTACCGTGGGCCGGATCGTCTGAGCCAGCAGCTCGGTGACGATCTCACCCTTCCCGGCGAAGTGATAGTAGAGCGAGGCTTGCCGGATCCCGACCGTCTCGGCGATCTCTCGAGTCGAGGTCGCCGCGTACCCCTTGCTCGTGAACAACCGAGCCGCCACTTCCAAGATCTGCTCGCGCGGTGACCCTTCGAACCGGGTGGGCACAAGGCGCGGGCGGCCGACACGAGAGGTCGTTGTCATCGCTTGGGTCTCCTTGGTGGCTGTTGGAGTGCCCCAGCCGCGAAACCATTGGACGTGTCGCAGCCGGGGCGACTGCCACGTTGCCCGCAGCGACGACACTGGCTCGATCCCTTCGCGTATATCTCACCGTGAGATAACTTGGGCATCTCGGAGTCGGCCCAGAGGAGGCGGGATGACCATCGGCTCGGATCCAGTGGCGATGCCGTCGTGGGCGTGGGAGCGGCCCGAGGTACGCGAGGCACTGGTCGGCCGCGACATGGGTGGCGTGTTCCGAGCCATGCAGCAGTACGCCGGGCTGAGCCAGGCACGGATCGCCGCGGCGACGGGCCTGTCTCAGTCGAGGGTCAACGAGGTCATCAACGGCCGACGCGAGATCACCAAGCTCGACGTCTTCGAGCGGGTCGCCGACGGGCTGGACATTCCTGCCGAGAGTCGACGCATCCTCGGGCTGGCACCGGCCCGCGCCCCCGGGCAACGCGATCCTGCCGATCTCTCGGCCTATCCGGAGGTCGTCAACGTCTATCGCGACCAAGGTTTCGCGCGCGAGGAGATCGCAGCCCAACTGCAGATCGCCTCGAACATCGATGTGCTCGCGATCCGCGGTCTGGGCCTGCTTGGACTCAACGACTCGCTGCTTCGCTCGCGCCTGACCGAAGGAGCCGAGGCCAACGTACGCATCATGCTCCTCGATCCTGACAGCGAGGCGACAGCCGCCAGGGCAGCTGAGGTCGGTGAGAGTCCACAGGAGTTCGCGGCGGGCATCCGGATGACGATGTCTCGGCTGGAGGGACTGCCTGGAGTGGAGGTCTACCTCTACGACCAGATGCCGGTGTGGCGAGTGATCAGGCTGGATACCGTCATGTTCGTATCCACCTTCGGCACATGGGAAGGACACGAGTCAGCGATGTACAAGGTCATCGCCACTCCACGCGGCCCTCTCTTCCATGGACTCTTGCGGCACATCGACGCGCTGTCCACGCGGCCCGTCGCGACCCAGTCAGCAGATCACGGAAAGGCGGAACGGTGAGCGGACTCATCGAGGTCGAACTGAAGGCCAAGGTCAGCGACGTCGACCATGTTCGGGCGGAACTCGAACGACTGGCTCCCGGAATCGATGAGACCTACCACGACACCTATTACGACCTACCCGATGAAACCCTCACCGCGCGTGACCAGGAGCTTCGCGTTCGGACTGTCACCAACGATTCCGGCAGCCGCTCGCTGTTGACCTTCAAGACCGCTCCAGTCGAAACGGCCTCGGGGTCCCGACCCGAGCACGAGACCGAGATGACCGACCCGACTGTTGCCGACACCGTTCTGAAGGCTCTGGGGGCGATGGAGCTGATCTCGTTTCGCAAACTGTGCCGCAACCATCGGTTCGAAGCCGAGAGCCGCGACGTTCTGGCGACGCTCGTCGAGGTGCCCGAGATCGAAGGCACGTATCTGGAGGTCGAGACGCTGGCGCCTGCTGACGACGTCGAGGCCGGCCTCGGCACGATCCGGGCCGTCCTCGCGAAACTTGGAATCGGGGATGGCGACCTCACCACCGAGACCTACACCGGGGCAGTCGCTGCCGCCCGCCAGCGGAACGCTGGCTAGTACGCAGACCGGGAGACACTGCTCGTCGAGCGCGGTCACGCCCGAGAAGCAGTGTCTCCATTCGGTTCAGCGGAAGCGGCGCAGCCGGAGGCTGTTGCTCACCACGAACACCGACGAGAAGGCCATCGCGGCGCCGGCGAGCATCGGGTTGAGCAGGCCGGCCACGGCCAGCGGGATGGCCGCGACGTTGTAGGCGAAGGCCCAGAACAGGTTGCCCTTGATGGTCGCAAGCGTCCGGCGGGATAGCCGGATCGCGTCGGCCGCGACCCGCAGGTCGCCGCGGACGAGGGTCAGGTCGCTGGCCTGGATGGCGACGTCGGTGCCGGTGCCCATCGAGAGGCCGAGGTCGGCCTGGGCCAGGGCCGGCGCGTCGTTGACGCCGTCGCCGACCATCGCGACCACGCGACCCTCCTCCTGCAGCCGGCGTACGACGGCGACCTTGTCCTCGGGGAGCACCTCGGCGATGACGGTGTTCCCGGAGACCGGGATGCCGACCTCGGCGGCAACGCTGCGGGCCACGGTCTCGTTGTCGCCGGTGAGCAGGACCGGGGTCAGCCCCAGGCGCTGGAACTCCGCGATCGCCTCGGCCGAGGTCGGCTTGATCACGTCGTTGACGACCAGGACACCCCGCGCCTGTCCGTCCCAGCCGACGGCGACCGCGGTGCGGCCCTCGCTCTCGGCCTCGGCCATCGCGAGGGCGAGGTCGCCGGGAAGGTACTGGCTCCAGTCCTCGAGCAGGCGGACGCGGCCGACGAGGACGGCGTGGCCCTCGACGATGCCCTGCACGCCCAGGCCCGGGACGTTGGCGAAGTCCTCGGCCGCGGGCAGGGTGCCGACGCGGGCCTCGGCCCCGGACGCGATGGCCCGGGCGATCGGGTGCTCGGAGGCGTACTCCAGGGCTCCGGCCAGGCGAGCGATCTCGTCGGCGTCCTCGCCGGGAGCGGCGATCACATCGGTGAGGGTCATGGTGCCGCTGGTGACCGTGCCGGTCTTGTCGAGCACGATGGTGTCGATCTTCCGAGTGCTCTCGAGCACCTCAGGGCCCTTGATCAGGATGCCGAGCTGGGCGCCGCGACCGGTGCCGACCATGAGGGCGGTGGGCGTGGCCAGGCCGAGCGCGCACGGGCAGGCGATGATCAGCACCGCGACGGCCGCGGTGAACGCGGTGGCGGCGCCCGCGCCCGCGCCGAGCCAGAAGCCGAGGGTGATGGCGGAGAGGGCGAGCACGATCGGTACGAAGATCCCCGAGATCCGGTCGGCGAGCCGCTGCGCCGCCGCCTTGCCGGTCTGCGCCTCCTCGACCAGGCGCGCCATCTGGGCGAGCTGGGTGTCGGCGCCGACCCGGGTCGCGCGGACGACGATGCGCCCGCCGGCGTTGACGGTGGCCCCGGTGACGGCATCACCGGGTGCGACCTCGACCGGCACGGACTCACCGGTCAGCATTGCCGCGTCGATGGCGGAGGACCCGTCCTCGACGATGCCGTCGGTGGCGACCTTCTCCCCGGGACGTACGACGAAGAGGTCGCCGACGGCGAGCTCGTCGATCGGGATCCGGGTCTCGGAGCCGTCGCGGAGGACGGCGACCTCCTTGGCGCCGAGCTCGAGGAGGGCGGTCAGAGCGGCGCCGGCGCGACGCTTCGAGCGGGCCTCGAAGTAGCGGCCGGCGAGGATGAACGTGGTGACGCCGGCGGCCGCCTCCAGGTAGATGTTGCCGAGCCCGTCGGTGCGCTCGATGGTGAGGCTGAACGGGTGGGTCATGCCGGGCTCGCCGGCGGTGCCGAGGAACAGGGCGTACAGGGACCAGCCGAAGGCGGCCAGGGTGCCGATGGAGACCAGCGTGTCCATGGTCGCCGCGCCGTGGCGCGCGTTGGTCCAGGCCGCCCGGTGGAACGGCGCCGCGCCCCAGACGATGACCGGCGCGGCGAGCGTGAGCGAGAGCCACTGCCAGCTCTCGAACTGCAGGGCCGGCACCATCGCCAGGAGCACGACCGGGACGCTGAGCAGCGCCGAGATCAGCAGCCGCTGTCGGAGCCGGCCGACGGGGTCGGTGGCCTCGCCGTCGACGGGCGCGCTCGACGACGGGTCCTCGCGGCGCGGCTCCTTCGCGCCGTACCCGGCGCTCTCGACGGTCGCGATCAGCACGCCCGCGTCGATGTCGGTCCTGTCCGCGGCGACGGAGATCTTCGCCTTCTCGGTCGCGTAGTTGACGGTGGCGGCGACCCCGTCGAGCTTGTTGAGCTTGCGCTCGATGCGGTTCGCGCACGACGCGCAGGTCATGCCGTTGATCTCGAGCTCGAAGTCGGTCGTGGGTGCAGAGGAAGGTGTGGAGGTTCCGGAGACGGTCATCACTGGTGTCCTTCAGATGGGTGGATCGGCGTACGCGTCGGCTCCCCGCTCAGGGAAGGAGGAGCCGACGCGGGTGGCTCAGCCGGCCAGCTGGTAGCCGGCCTCCTCGACCGCGCGCTGAACCTGCGCGCGGTCGAGCTCGTTCTCGGAGGTGACGGTCACCTGGCCGGTGGCCAGGTCGACGTCGACGGAGGAGACGCCCGCGATCTGGGTGACCTCCTCCGTGACGGAGCTGACGCAGTGGCCGCAGGTCATCCCGGAAACGGTGTAGGTGGTGCTGCACATGGTGCTTTCCTTTCTCTGTGGTGGACCCTGCTCAGGGCAGGGAGTCAGTGGGCTGTTCCGTGGGCACTGGCGACCGCGGTGAAGGCCGCGGTACGCACCTCGCCGGCGTGCTGGAAGTCGAGGAACAGCCGGTACGTCCCGGCCGAGGGCACCTCGGCGGAGAAGGTGATCTCCGGGCCGGGCTCCGTGCGCCCGTCGCCGGGCGCTCCTTCGGGGTGGACGTGGAGGTAGGCCAAGTCGCCGTCGCGGAGCGCGACCAGGTGGCCGTACGCCTCGAGGTAGGGCTCCAGGTCGGTGACCGGCTCGCCGTCCTTGGTGACGGTCAGGGTGAGGCGCGAGGTCTTCCCCGCGACCAGGTGACCGTCGAGGTCCACCTGGTAGGGGCTGACCGTGCTGGTGGCGGCGGGCGCGGGGAGCGGCTGCGGCTCGTAGGTGCCGCCGACGAAGAGGTCCTGCCCGAGGGTCAGGCCCTCGTCCGCGGCCTCCGGCTGGAAGTCGGCGAAGACCCGGTAGGTCCCGGCCTCGGCCAGGTCGGCGCCGACCGACCAGGTGCCGTCGGCCGCCATGACCGGGTGCACGTGCTGGAAGGTGGCCAGGTCGCGGCGTACGACGATCAGGTGGAGCTTCTTCCCGTGAGCGGTCGCGAACCGGGTCACCGGCTCGTGGTCGTCGCCGAGGATCCGGAACCGCAGCGTGGCCTCGGCCGTGCGCTGGTAGCGGTCCTCGACGAGGTCGAGCGTGTAGCCGGCTTCGCTGACGTTGAGCCCGGTGGCCGCGGGCGCCTTCTTCGCGCCGTGCCCGGCGTGGCCTCCGTGGCCACCGGCTTTTCCGTGCTCCTGGTGGCTCGGGCGCTCCGGCTCGCCGATGGGGCCGACGGAGGCGCCCACGGCGGAACCCAGGCCGCCGAGGGCAACGACGGCTCCGGCGAACGCACCGACCTTGGCAATGGCGTTCATGTGATCTCTCCTGGCTCGGATCTCGATGACTCTCGTTGACGTGCCAGAGGCTGCTCGCCGGATCTGTCTGCGTACTGTCCCGGGGTTGTCGAGCCCCGGACAGGTATCCGTTCGGCACCCGAGCGGGGTCTGACTACGATCGCGATGTGCTGCCGACCCCGACCTCGCGTGACATCCGATTCGGGCTGCTCGGCCCGTTCGAGGCGAAGGTCGACGGTGAGGCCGTCAAGGTGCCGGGTTCGGCGGAACGGGCTCTGCTCGCGGTGCTGCTCCTGGCGCGCGGGCGGATCGTGCCGGCGTCGGCGCTGATCGACCGGCTGTGGGCCGACGCGGCGCTGCCGGCCGATCCGCTGAATGCCCTCCAGCTCCGGGTCTCGAAGCTGCGTCGCGTGTTCAAGGCCGTCGACCTCGACCTGGTGCAGCGCGACGGCGGTGGTTATCGGGCCGCGATCGATCCCGGCAGTCTCGATGCCGAGGCGTTCGAGCGAGGCATCCGGGAGGTCCGCGCGTCGGTCGCCGGGTCCGGAGGCCCCACCGAGGAGGATCTGGCCACCTACGACGCGGCGCTCGGACTCTGGCGCGGCGACGCGCTCGCCGACTTCGCCACCGAGCCGTGGGCGGTGCCCGAGTCCGTCCGGCTGGAGGACCTCCGTCGCACGGCGTACGCAGAGCGGGCCCAGATCGCACTGTCCCTGGGCCGCCACGCGGAGGTCGTGACCGATCTCGAGCCGCTGCTGCGTACGGACCCCACCCATGAGGCCATGGCCGGTCTGCTGATGGTCGCGCTCTACCGCGCCGGCCGGCAGGCCGACGCCCTCGAGGTCTTCACCCGCACCCGGAAGACGCTGGACGCCGACCTCGGCCTGGAGCCGTCGGCCTCGCTGCGGTCGCTCCACGAGCGGGTGCTGCGGCAGGACCCGTCGCTCGGCTCGTCCGGGGAAGTCGCCCTGTCCACCCCGGCGACGGCACCTCACCGGGCCCGGTCCGGGGCGCAGCTCTCGAACCTTCCGGCCGATCTGACCCCGCTCGTCGGGCGGGACGAGCTGCTCGACTCGCTGAGCGACCGGGTCGGCAGCTCCAGGCTCACCACCCTCGTCGGCCCAGGCGGATCCGGGAAGACCGCCCTCGGTCTGCACGCCGCCCAGCGCCTCGCCGACCGGTTCCCGGACGGCACCTTCCTCGTCCGGCTCGCCCCGATCCGGAACCGCGAGCACATCGTGCCGGCGGTCGCCGCGGCGGTGGCGATGCCGCAGGACGGATCGGCGATCGACCTCCAGACCCGGCTGGTCGAGTTCCTCGCGGACAAGCACCTGCTCCTGGTGATCGACAACTGCGAGCACCTCATCGACCCCGTCGCGACGCTGGTGGAGCAGCTGCTTGCTCGCTGTCCGCAGCTCACCGTCATCGCGACCAGCCGCGAGCCCCTCGCCCTGCCGAGCGAGGTGCAGACCCTCGTCGGACCGCTCCCGACGCCGCTCGAGGACGACGAGCCCGAGACGATCGAGTCGTCGCCATCCGTGCAGCTCCTGGTCCGCCGGATCGCGACGGGCCTGCCCGGAAGCGACACCGACCCCGAGACGTACGCCGCGCTCGGCCGTATCGCCCGCGCGCTCGACGGCATGCCGCTGGCACTGGAGCTGGCCGCGGCGCGGGCGGCAGCGTTGTCGCCGGGCGATCTCGCCGACCGGCTCGACCAGCGGTTCACGCTGCTCACCTCGGGACCGCGTACGGCGGAGGAGCGGCAACGCACGCTCCGGGCGACCGTCGACTGGAGCTACGACCTGCTCGACGACCTGGAGAAGCGCGTCTTCGAAGGGCTCGCCGTGTTCCACGGCGGCTGGACCCTGACCGCCGCCGAGCAGGTCCTCGCCGACGACGACACCGACCCGAGCGAGGTCATCCACGCCGTGGGCCGCCTGGTCGAGCAGTCCCTGATCGTCGCCGAACGCGGCCCCGTCACCCGCTACCGCATGCTCGAGACGCTTCGCGAGTACGCCGCCGACCGGCTGGCCAGCACCGGCCGGAGCGATGCCCTCGCGACCAGGCACGCGCACCACTTCGCCGAGGTCGCGGAGCGGTCGGCGCGGGCGCTGCGCGGTCAGGGCGACCCCCGCGCGAGGAACCTCCTCGTCGACGAGCAGGCCAACGTACGCTCGGCCATCGCCTGGCTCGAGGGACCGGCCGGCGACCCTTCGACAAGCTCAGGACATCGCATCGACGCCGCGCTGCGGCTGGCCGGTCACCTCGGCCTCTTCTGGCACCAGGGCCGCCACCTCGAGGGGCGCCGGATCCTGCGTCGCCTCCTCGAGCAGAACCGCGGGAGCGCCCCAGCACGGGCCGCCGCCCTGCAGGCGGTGTCGCTGGTCGAGCGTCCCCGGGCATGCGTCGTCCATCCTCATCCGCGCTGCGCCGAGGCGGCCCGCGAGAGCCTCACGATCTTCGCCGAGAGCGGGGACGCCGACGGGACCGCGGTCTCGCAGGTGCTGCTCGCCGTCGAGGGCGTCAACGGGCAGGATCAAGAGGCGTCGGCGCTGCTGGATGCCGCCGAGAGGTCGTTCCGCGACCGCGGCGACCGCTGGGGACTCGCCGTCGCCGGCTTCGTCCGGCTCGAGACCGCCCTCAAGGCCCGCGACGAGCCGACCGCGACGCGCCTCGGGCGGGCCACCGCCGCCGAGTTCCGGCACCTCGACGACCCCTGGGGTCAGAGCGCGGTCCTCTACCACCTCGGCTACGGCCTGCGGCACTTCGGACGCCTGCGGGAGTCGGCCCGCACCCTCGAGCAGGCGATCGACGTCGCCGCCTCCGCCGGCATCCACAACACCGTGCAGTGGGCCCTCGCCGACCTCGGGATCACCCACCTGGCGCTGGAGGACCACGCGTCGGCCGAGGACGCCTTCCGCCGCGCGGAGCTGGCGTCGCGCCACGTCGGCGACCGGGCCGGGTCGATCCTGGCGGCGTACGGACGAGGCCGGCTCGCCGAGCGTCGCCACGACTGGTCGACGGCGATCGACCTGTTGTCCACGGCGATCCAGGGCTTCGAGACCCTGGAGACGCCCGCGATGACGGCGAAGGCGACGCTGGCGCTGGCCCGCTGCCACGAGCGGCTGTCCGAGGTGGAGGCGGCCGCGGAGCGCTACGAGGAGGCCCGGAGCCTCGGCCTCGCCACCGGCGAGCTCGCCCTCGCGGACCAGGCGAACGAGGCGCTGGGCCGTCTGAACCGCTCCCGGACGGACGGCGCCCGGACAGACCAGGGACAGTAGCGCGGGACAGGTTCTCCTCACGCGGTCGAACGGCCGCCCTGACGAAAAGAGAGAACCATGTCTTCCACAGCATCCCCGGCGGCGGGTGCCAACAGCCGCCGCTGGCTCGCCCTCGGCCTCATCGCCGCCGCCCAGTTCATGGTCATCATGGACACCTCCATCATCGGAGTCGCACTTCCCGAGATACAGCGTGATCTCGGCTTCGCCCCGCAGGACCTCAGCTGGGTGTTCAACGCGTACGTGGTGGCCTTCGGTGGCCTCCTCCTGCTCGGCGGCCGGCTCTCCGACCTGCTCGGCGCCCGCCGGATCTTCGCCATCGGCTGGTTGATCCTCGGCGTCGGCTCGCTGGTCGCCGGCCTGGCCGACAGCGTCGCCGTCGAGATCGCCGGCCGCGCCGTCCAGGGCGCCGGATCCGCTCTCATCGCACCCTCGGCGCTGACGCTCCTGTTCATGAACTTCGGGGCCAGCCCGAAGGAGCTCACCAAGGCGCTCGCGCTCTACGGCGCGGCCGCTCCTGCCGGTGGGACCGCCGGCGTGTTCCTCGGCGGCGTGCTCACCGAATACCTGTCCTGGCCGTGGGTCTTCTTCATCAACATCCCGATCGCCGTCGCCGTCCTCGCCCTGACGCCGGGCACGATGCCGGCCGGGACCGCGCAGCGTGGTCGCATCGACCTGCTCGGCGCGCTGACCGTCACCCTGGGTCTCGCCGCGGTGGTGTTCGCGGTCGTACGCGTCCCCGAAGAGGGCTGGGGTTCGCCCAGCACGCTCATCGCCGGCGCCATCGGCATCGCCCTGCTCGTCGCGTTCGTCGCCCTGCAGGCCGGCTCGTCGGCGCCGCTCATGCGCCTGGGCATCTTCAAGGCACCGAACTTGGCCGCCGCGAACATCGCCCAGCTGCTGCTCGGCGCCGCCTGGATCCCGATGTTCTTCTTCATCAACCTCTACCTCCAGCAGGTCCTCGGCCTCGGCGCCTTCGAGTCCGGCGCAGCCCTGCTGCCGATGACGGTGACGATCATGCTCGGCATGGTGGCCGTCGCCCCGCGACTGACCGCGGCGTTCGGCCCGAAGACGATGACCGTCGGCGGCCTGATCGTCCTCGGCCTCGGCCTGGTCTGGCTCTCCCGGATCGACGCCGACGGCAGCTTCGCCGTCGACGTGCTCCCGGCGACGCTGGTCACCGCGGCGGGCATGGCGCTGGCCTTCATCCCGTCGCTGAGCACAGCGCTCGGCGCCGCCGCTCCCGAGGAGGGTGGCCTCGCCGCCGGGATCGTCAACACCAGCTACCAGGTCGGCTCGGCGCTCGGCCTGGCGGCGATGACCGTCGTCGCGGCTGCGTACGGCTCCGACCAGATCGGTGACCTGGCCGCCACGACCGACGGCTTCTCGGCCGGCTTCCTCGGCGCGGCCGGGATCGCCCTCGCGGGCGCCGTCGTCACCGGGATCGGCTGGAAGCCGGTCCGCACCGAGACCGCGACCGAGTCGGTCCCCGCCGGCCGGTAGCAGTCCAACCCTCTTCGTGGCCCCGGATCCGTCCGGGGCCACGAAGGCACTGCGAGACCACCAAGGAGACCGCCATGCAGACCATCCAGCTGTACGTCGAGGGCATGCGCTGCCCTCGCTGCGTCCGTGAGGCCACCGCCCGGCTCCGGGACCTCCCCGGGGTCGCCACGCTCACCGCCGACCGCGGCACCGGCGAGATCACCGTCACCGGGGACGTCTCCGCCGCCGACCTGCTCTCCGCCCTCGCGGGCAGCAGCTTCACGGCCGAGGTCCTGCGCCCTGCCCGGTGACCGCCCCGGTCAGGCCAACGCCGCCGCCTCGGCCGCGATCGTGGTGTCGTCGCCATGCCCCGTGTGGACGACCGTGTCACCGGGAAGCGCGAACAGCTTGGCCTTGATCGACGCCTCGATCGTGGGCCGGTCGCTGAAGGAGCGCCCGGTCGCACCGGGACCGCCCTGGAAGAGGGTGTCGCCGGTGAACACGCGGCCGAGGTCGGCCGACCACAGGCAGACCGCACCCGGGGCGTGGCCCGGCGTGTGCAGGACCGTGAGCGAGGTGTCACCGATCTCGATCACCTGCCCGTCGGAGAGGTCGGCGTCCCAGAGCTCGTCGGTGTGGGTGAGCTCCCACAGCGGCCTGTCGTCGGGATGGAGCAGGATCGGCGCTCGGACGGCCTCGCGCAACGCCGGTGCGACGCGTACGTGGTCGTCGTGGGCGTGCGTGCACACGATCGCCTTGACCCGGCGGTCACCGACCACCGCGAGGATGTCCTCGACCGAGTGAGGGGCATCGATGACCAGGCACTCCTCGTCGTCCCCGACCACCCACAGGTTGTTGTCGACCTGGTGGGTCTCGCCGTCGAGACTGAAGGTGCCGCTGGTGACCGCGTGGTCGACACGTACGCCGGTCACAGGACCACCACCGAGCGCAGGACGCCGCCGTGGTGCATCTTCTCGAAGGCGGCCTCGATGTCGCCGATGCCGATCTCCTCGGTGACGAAGGCGTCGAGGTCGAGACGACCCTGCTGGTAGAGGTCGACGAGCATCGGGAAGTCGCGGCTGGGGAGGCAGTCGCCGTACCAGCTGGACTTGAGGGCGCCGCCGCGGCCGAAGACGTCGATCAACGGGATGTCGGGCACCTTCATGTCCGGGGTGGGTACGCCGACGAGCACCACCGTCCCGGCCAGGTCGCGCGCGTAGAAGGCCTGCTTCCAGGTCTCTGGCCGACCGACAGCTTCGACGACGATGTCGGCTCCCTCGGCGCCCGGATAGGTCTCGGCGGAGATCCGCCGGATCTCCTCGACCGCATCGGTCGCCGACGAGTCGACGGTGTGGGTCGCGCCCATCTTCGTGGCCTGCTCGAGCTTCTTCGGGTCGATGTCGACGGCGATGATCGGGCTCGACCCGGCCAGCGCCGCCCCGGCGATCGCAGCCATGCCGACGCCACCGCAGCCGATGACGGCGACCGACCTGCCGCGGGTCGCGCCCCCGGTGTTGATGGCGGCGCCGATGCCGGCCATGACCCCGCAGCCCAGCAGCCCGACGGCGGCAGGCCTAGCGCTCGGGTCGACCTTCGTGCACTGACCGGCCGCGACCAGCGTCTTCTCCGCGAACGCGCCGATGCCCAGCGCGGGCGACAGCTCGGTGCCGTCCTCGAGGGTCATCTTCTGGGTCGCGTTGAAGGTGGCGAAGCAGTACTGCGGCTCACCTCGGTTGCACGCCCGGCAGCTGCCGCAGACCGCGCGCCAGTTGAGCACCACGAAGTCACCGGGCGCCACGGTGGTGACGTCGGCACCGACCGCCTCCACCACGCCCGCGGCCTCGTGGCCCAGCAGGAACGGGAACTCGTCGTTGATCCCGCCCTCGCGATAGTGGAGGTCGGTGTGGCAGACCCCGCACGACTGGATCCTCACCACCGCCTCACCCGGGCCGGGGTCGGGCACGTTGATCGTCACCAGCTCCACCGGTGCTCCCTCGGCGCGGGCGATGACGGCCTTGACCTGCTGCATGTCTCTCCTCTCGAGGCGCCGGAGGCGTCCGGTGCCTGATACATCATCCTAGGGGTTCGTGATATATCTCAGCAGGCCCTATCTCGGCGTCCGGGTCCTGTCATGCTCCCGGTCCGCTCCCGTCGGCCGGCTCGAACTTCTCGCGGTGGATCAGCCTCGGCGCCATCCGTCGGCGCTTGAACGCCTTGACGCCGGCCTCGACCATCGGCGGCGGGCCGCAGAGCCAGCCGGACCAGCCGCGGGCGCTGGCCACGTCCTCGACGAAGGCGTCGGGGGCGTAGCCGTCACGGTGGCCGGGCGCGGACTCCCGGGAGAGCACGGTGACGAAGCTGAACCCCGGATAGCCGGCCGCCAGCTCCTCGAGCCGGTCGGTGTCGTAGAGGTCCGCCTCGTTGCGTACGCCGTGGTAGAGCACCATCACCCGCTCGGGATGGCGTTCGAGGGCCGTCCTGGCGATGCCGAGCAACGGCGCCAGGCCGGTGCCACCACCGATGAGCACCATCGGCTCGCCCTCGTCCTGGTCGGCGTCGGGGACGTGGAAGTCACCGAGCGGGCCACGCACCTCGACCCGGTCGCCGACTCTCACCGGCCCGAAGAGCCACTCGCTGGCCACGCCGCCGGGGACGCGGCGTACGTGGAGCTCGAGGACCTTGTCCTCCTCGGCCGTGTTGGCGAGGGAGTAGGGGCGGCGCTCGGAGGTGCCGGGGACGAGCAGCTCGACGTACTGCCCCGCCGAGAACGCGAGCGGCTCCTCGAGGCCGAGCAGGATCCGTCGGGTGTCCCGGGCGATCTCCTCGACCGCGACGACGGTGGCGGTGAGGTCACGCAGCACGTGGGTCGTACGTCCCATCTCCGAGCCCCGCAGCGCAACCTCGGTCTCGGCGACCGGCCGGGCCTGGCAGGCCAGTGCCAGCCCGGCGGCGCGCTCGTCTGCGGTCAACGTGTCAAGAGGCGAGTCGCGGTGGTCGACCTCGCCACAGACGACCTGCAGCTTGCAGGTGCCGCAGGTGCCCTGGTTGCAGGAGTTCGGCATCCAGATGCCGGCCCGGAGGAACGCCTCCAGGATCGACTGGTCCCCGGCGCACTCGACGCGGCGGCCGGCGACGCTGATCGCGGCGGACACGGCTCAGACCTCCCAGGTGCAGTGCAGGCTCGTCGGGCCGCGGAATCCCCAGCCCCAGAACTCCACGCCCTCGCGGGTGTCGCGCTCCAGGTTGGGGATCGCCTCGAAGAGCTCCTCGAGCCCGATCCGCATGACCTGGTTGGCGTAGTAGATGCCCGCGCAGGCGTGGTTGCCGGCACCGAAGGCGAGGTGCGGCAGCGGCGGCCGGTGCAGGTCGTACTCGGTGGGCGCGTCGTACTTGCCGGTGTCGTGGTTGGCAGATCCGTAGGAGAGGATCACCGGGGTGCCAGCGGGCAGGTCCACGCCGGCGATCGTGACCGGCTTGGTGCTGATCCGGGCGGTCGCCGACCAGATCGGCGAGGTCCAGCGCATGCCCTCCGAGATGGCCCGCGGCAGCAGCGACGGATCGTCGACGACCTCCTCCAGCTGCTCGGGACGGCTGAAGAGGCCCACCAGCGTGGAGGCCATGCCGTGCCCCGGCTCCTGCATCGCGCCGAGCAGGTAGACGTAGATGGTGGGGTAGATGTACTCACGGGCTCGGGTCTTCCCCGGGGGCATGCCGTCGTGGAGCCAGTGGGAGATGGCGGTGTTCTCGGGGTGCTCGATCCAGCGATCGATCAACGGGTCGACGACCTCCTGGATCTCCGCCCTGGCCTCGTCACCCGGGGTGAACCCCTCCGGGTTGGTGAACTCCCCGTTCTCGTCGACCGCGGCGTTGGTGAACGAGACGCTCAGCTTGTGGAACCACTCGCGGAGCTTGTCGGAGGAGACCGACTGCAGCCCGAGCAGGTCGCCGAGCGAACGCACCGACACCGGCTCGCAGAACTCGGCGACGAGCTCGGCGCTGCCGCGGTCCTCGAACTGCTCGACGTACCTCCGGGCGATCGGGCGCACCAGGTCGTCGACCCAGCTGTCGACCTCGGCCGGCTGCAGCTGCGGCTCGACCATGCCGCGCAGGTCGGCGTGGATGTCGCCGTTGACACCGATGATCGCGGGGTGGCCGAAGGTGCGGCCGCCGGCCGGCGTGATCACGGCCTCGAAGTCGGGGCTGGTGGCGACCTCGCGGCAGATCTCCGCGGTGGAGGCGACATACGAGCCGAGCACCGGGACGTAAGCGAGCGGAGCCTCGCGGCGAAGGCGCTCGTAGGTCGGGTACGGGTTGCGCTCGAGCTGGCTCATCGTCACGTCGTCGAGCCAGGACAGGTCCTGCTGGGTGGTGGTCATCGGGTGCTCCTCGAAGGCTGGACGGATCGGCACTGAGACCCCGAAGTTAGGTCCGCCGCGGCACCGCGGCGACACAGATCGCGCGCTCTCGGCACCCGATGCGCGGCCATTTTGTGACGGACGTCTCAGGTAGACTCCGCGGCATGTCCGGTCGCCGGCGCGCTCCTCGGGACTGGGGCCAGGCCTCGAACGTGGTCGCCCAGGCGTACTTCCCGCATGAGCTGAGGCCGCTCGGCGGCAGCCACGAGCCTCGGCTGACGCTGCGTACGCTCGACCTCGGGCCGGTGCTGATCGGCCATGTCGGCTGGGGTGCCGACGTGGCGATCGACTGCGACTATCCCGGGGCGTTCGAGGTGAACATGCCGATCACCGGGCATCTCGCGAGCCGGGGACGGTTCGGGGAGATCACCTCGGTGACCGGCCAGGGCACGGTCTTCCGCCCCGACACCCCCTCGCTCATCAGCCACTGGGACGCGACCTGCACGGTGCTCGGCGTGAAGTTCGACAGCTCGTGGCTGGAGGTCGAGGCCGAACGCGTCCTCGGCACCGACCGGGTCAACGTACGCACGCTCCTGCCGGAGCAGCTGTCCGTACAGCACGGCCGCGCGCGGGCCTGGCACCACCTGATCACCAGCCTGGCCACCAACCTGCACGACCCAGATGTCTTCGGCGACAGCGAGCTCGTACGCAGCCAGCTGGCCGGCGCGGTGGCGGTCGGTCTGCTCGAGGCCTGCTGTCCCGACGGCGGCGTCCGCCCGGCGGCGCAGCCACGGATGATCCGGGCCGTCGTCGAGGCGCTCCACGACGACCCGGCCCGAGCCTGGACCGCCGCCGACATGGCCGTCCTCGCCGGCACCAGCGTGCGCCGCCTCCAGGAGGGCTTCCAGCGCTGGGTCGGCCAGTCGCCGACCCAGTATCTGCTCGACGTCAGGCTGCAACGGGCTCATGCCGACCTGATCGGCAACCCCGCGCTCGCCGTCGGCGACGTCGCCGCCCGCTGGGGCTTCTCGTCCGCGAGCAGGTTCGCGGCCGCCCACCGCCGCCGCTACGGCACCGCGCCGTCCGAGGTCAGGGACTGACCCGGACGTCAGCGCAGCAGCTCTGCCAGCACCTGCAGCCAGCGGGGACCCGGCAGCACGCCCTCGCGCGTGTGCAGGCCGAGCTGATGGAACGCCTCGGGGCATCGGCAGGTGTGGGTCACGGTCGTCATCGGTCGTCCTCCAGCTGGGTCACTTGGTGCTCAGGATTCCCGACACGGTGCGGGTGGGGCGTGCCGCAGCGGAGCATTCGGTGCACCATCGGCGGACGTCCTCGGAGCGCAGCTGCCAGAACGCGTGCCAGCCTTGGGCCGGTGCGCCACAGATGGTCGTGGACGCGCCGATCCGCTTGAGATGAGCCTCGCCCCACGGCGCGGGATCCTTCGCGCCCGCGGGCTGGCGGTGCCTGGCCACGATGATCCAGGTGCGCCCGATCGTCCGGGGATCGACGCCGGTGGCGAGCACGGCCATCTCACCCCTCCACCGCTTCGGTCTCGTGGTTCGCGATCAGGGCCATGACGCTCGGGTCGCTGAGCGTGGTGGTGTCGCCGACGTCTCGGCCTTCGGCGACGTCGCGCAGGAGGCGGCGCATGATCTTCCCGGACCGCGTCTTGGGCAGCTCCGGCACGATCGTGATCTGTCGCGGCTTGGCGATGGCCCCGATCTCCCTGGCCACGTGGTTGCGCAGCTCCTGCACCAGCGCCTCGCCGGTGTTGCCGTCGCCGGAGCGCAGGATCACGTAGGCGACGACGGCCTGGCCGGTGGTCTCGTCGGCGGCGCCGACGACGGCTGCTTCGGCGACCCGCGGGTGCGACACCAGCGCCGACTCGATCTCGCTGGTCGAGAGGCGGTGGCCGGACACGTTCATCACGTCGTCGACGCGGCCCAGGATCCAGATGTCGCCGTCCTCGTCCTTCTTGGCCCCGTCGCCGGCGAAGTAGTAGCCGAGGTCCGCGAAGCGGGTCCAGTACGCCTCGACGAAGCGCTCGTCGTCCTGCCACAACGTACGCAGCATGGCGGGCCACGGCTGGGTGAGGACCAGGTAGCCGCTCGACCCGTTCGGCACCGAGCGACCCTCCTCGTCGACCACGTCGGCACCGATGCCGGGCAGCGGCCGCATCGCCGAGCCGGGCTTGCCCGCGGTGACCCCGGGGAGGGGACTGATCATCATCTGACCCGTCTCGGTCTGCCACCAGGTGTCGACGACCGGGCAGCGGTCACCGCCGATGACGTCGCGGTACCAGACGTACGCCTCGGGGTTGATCGGCTCGCCGACCGATCCGAGGAGGCGCAGTGAGCTGAGGTCGTAGGTGTCCGGGATCTCCCGTCCCCACTTCATGAAGGTCCGGATCGCCGTCGGGGCGGTGTAGAAGAGCGTGACGCCGTACTTCTCGATGATCTCCCACCAGCGTCCTCGGTGCGGGCTGTCCGGGGTGCCCTCGTAGAGCACCTGGGTCACACCGTTGGCGAGCGGGCCGTAGACGATGTAGCTGTGGCCGGTCACCCAGCCGATGTCGGCGGTGCACCAGTAGACGTCGGTGTCCGGCTTGAGGTCGAACACCGCGTGGTGGGTGTAGGCCGCGCCGGTCAGATAGCCACCGGTGGTGTGCAGGATGCCCTTGGGCCTGCCGGTCGTGCCCGAGGAGTACATGACGTACAGCGGGTGCTCGGCGTCGAACGCCTCGGGGGTGTGCTCGGGGGAGGCGCTGCCGACGGCGTCGTGCCACCACAGGTCGGTGGCGTCGTCGAACGGGACGTACTCCCCGGTGCGGCGCACGACGAGGACGTGGTCGACCGGGCTCTGGCTGCCCAGCCGCGCCAGAGCGGCGTCGACGGCCGGCTTCAGCGGCGAGGGCGCCCCGCGGCGGTAGCCGCCGTCGGAGGTGATGACCAGCTTGGCCCGGCAGTCCTCGATCCGCGAGGCGAGGGCCTCGGCCGAGAACCCGCCGAAGACCACCGTGTGGGTGGCGCCGATGCGAGCACAGGCCAGCATCGCGACGATGGCCTCCGGGATCATCGGCAGGTAGATCGCGACCAGGTCACCGCTGCCGACGCCGAGGGAGGTCAGCGCGTTGGCGGCTCGGGACACCTCGTCCTTGAGCTCGGCGTAGGTGAGGTCTCGGGTGTCACCGGGCTCACCGACGAAGTGGAAGGCCACCTGGTCGCCGCGACCGGCCTCGACATGACGGTCGACGCAGTTGTACGCCGCGTTGAGCTTCCCGTCCGCGAACCACCGTGCCCGGGGCGCGTCGGACCAGTCCAGCACCTCGGTGAACGGCTCGGCCCAGGTCAGTCGCTCGGCCTGCTCGGCCCAGAAGCCCTCGAGGTCGGAGTCGGCACGGGCGTACGCCTCGGCGGTGACGTTGGCGGCGGCGGCCAGGGCGGCCGGCGGTGCGAAGCGGATCGGTTTGCTGGGGATCGTCAACTCGGTCATGGCGGCGTGCTTTCGTCGGAGGGCGGGAGGGAGTCGGGAAGGAGGCCGCTACCCGAGCAGGGCAGCCTCGTCGTCGGTGAACAGACGCGACCGGATCAGGAAGCGCACGCCCTCGGGCGCCTCCAGGGAGAACCCGGCGCCGCGTCCGGGGACGACGTCGATGGTGAGGTGGGTGTGCGACCAGTACTCGAACTGCGAGCGCGACATCCAGACCGGCACCGGGTCGTCCAACCCGATGTCCAGGTCGCCCAGGTGGATGTCGGCGTCGCCGAGCATGAAGTCGCCGCTCGGGTAGCACATCGGGGCGGAGCCGTCGCAGCATCCACCAGACTGGTGGAACATGACCGGCCCGTGGTTACCGACGAGACGGCGGAGCAG
>NZ_JBHVKN010000004.1:0-35071 GCF_042798075.1 Nocardioides sp. NPDC057772 | reverse complement strand
GATCCGCTCCGTGGGCCGACGCCCCCGGCTCCGGGCCCCCGCCGCCGGTCGGCCCCCGGCCAGGACCACCAGTCGCTTCTCCTGGCTCTCGCCGGTGCCGGCCGGGGCCCGACGAGACGGCGGAGCAGCTCCGCCGCCTCGTCGGTCACGGCGACCCGCGCCGGAAGGGAGGAGGCGTGGGTCGCGCTCATCAGAAGAACCCGAGGGCGTCGGGGCTGTAGCTGACGAGCAGGTTCTTGGTCTGCTGGTAGTGGTCCAGCATCATCTTGTGGGTCTCGCGACCGATGCCGGACTGCTTGTAGCCGCCGAAGGCCGCGTGGGCAGGGTAGGCGTGGTAGCAGTTCGTCCACACCCGGCCGGCCTTGATCTCCTTGCCGGCGCGGAAGGCCTGCGACCCGTCGCGCGACCAGACGCCGGCACCGAGGCCGTACAGGGTGTCGTTGGCGACCTTGAGGGCGTCGGCCTCGTCGTCGAAGCCGGTCAGCGAGACCACGGGACCGAAGATCTCCTCCTGGAAGATCCGCATCGAGTTGTCGCCCTCGAAGACGGTCGGCTGCACGTAGTAGCCCTCGGCGAGGTCGCCCTCGAGGATGTTCCGCTCGCCACCGGTGAGCACCTTGGCGCCCTCGTCCTTGCCGATCTCGATGTAGGACAGGATCTTCTCGAGCTGGTCGTTGCTGGCCTGGGCGCCGATCATCGTGGTGTCGTCGAGCGGGTTGCCCTGCTTGATCTTCTCGACCCGGGCGATCGCGTCGCCGACGAAGTCGGAGTAGATCGAGCGCTGGACGAGCGCCCGCGACGGGCAGGTGCAGACCTCGCCCTGGTTGAGGGCGAACATGGTGAAGCCCTCGAGCGCCTTGTCGTAGAAGGCGTCCTTCTCGGCGGCGACGGAGTCGAAGAAGATGTTCGGGCTCTTGCCGCCGAGCTCCAGGGTCACCGGGATGATGTTCTGGCTGGCGTACTGCATGATCAGCCGGCCGGTCGTGGTCTCACCGGTGAAGGCGACCTTGGCGACGCGGGGCGAGGAGGCGAGCGGCTTGCCGGCCTCGACGCCGAAGCCGTTGACGACGTTGAGCACGCCGGCGGGCAGCAGGTCGCCGACGAGCTCGATGAGCTTGAGGATCGACCACGGGGTCTGCTCGGCGGGCTTGAGCACGACCGCGTTGCCGGCGGCGAGCGCGGGAGCGAGCTTCCAGACGGCCATCAGGATCGGGAAGTTCCACGGGATGATCTGGCCGACGACGCCGAGCGGCTCGTGGAAGTGGTACGCCACGGTGTTCTCGTCGATCTCGCCGATGGTGCCCTCCTGGGCACGGAGCACACCGGCGAAGTAGCGGAAGTGGTCGATGGCGAGCGGGATGTCGGCGGCCAGGGTCTCGCGGACCGGCTTGCCGTTCTCCCAGGTCTCGGCCACGGCGATGGCGGTGAGGTTCTCCTCCATCACGTCGGCGATCTTGAGCAGGATGTTGGCCCGCTCCGTCGTCGAGGTCTTCCCCCACGACGGAGCGGCAGCGTGTGCGGCGTCCAGGGCTGCCTCGATGTCCTCGGCCGTGCCTCGGGCGATCTCGGTGAACGGCTTGCCGTTCACCGGCGAGATGTTCTCGAAGTAGGCGCCCTTGACCGGGTCGACCCACTGGCCGCCGATGTAGTGGCCGTAGCGACCTTGGACGGTGACCAGTGAGTCGGGCTGGCCGGGAGCTGCGTATACGGTCATCGGAATTCTCCTCAGGCAAAGTCAGGCATTGGGGCGTGATCGTGGTCACAGACGCTAGGAACGCCGAGGTTGCAGCCACGTTGCGCGACCGATGCAACGTGAATGCAACCTTGAAATGTGACCCTCGTCACCAGAGGAGGTCCGGATGAGCGATACGAAGCAGAGCGCCTCGATGCGCGCAGCCGTGGCGGACTCGTGGCACCGGTCCGCCGCCGCCGGGGTGACCGCGGACGACACGTGCGCGCCGATCACCCTCCCCGAGGACCAGCTGCGAGACGTACGTGCCGCCCATCCACTGGCTCGGGTGTTCCCGCTCCTCGACGACGTGCTCGGCCAGGCGGCGCGTGACTGCGACGCGATCATGGCGGTCTCGGACGAGGCCGGCCAGCTGCTCTGGGTGTGCGGTGCCCCGGCAGCACTCCGGCGGGCCGAGCAGATCGGCTTCGTCGAGGGGAGCAACTGGGACGAACGGCTCGCCGGCACCAACGCACCCGGCCTCGCGCTCCGGCTCGACCGACCGACCAGCGTCATCGCGGCCGAGCACTTCCGGCGCTCGGTGCAGCCCTGGAGCTGCGCCGCCACCCCGATCCACGACCCCGGCGACTCCCGCCTGCTCGGCGTCCTCGACATCACCGGCGGAGACTCCATCGTGGTGCCCCAGACGATGGCGATGGTGCGCGCGGCCGCCAGGCTCGCGGAGTCCGAGCTGGCGCGCGAGCAGCTGCTGCCGAGGCAGCCCGAGACCCGGCCGGGGTGGGCACGGATCGCGGTGGAGACGCTCGGTCGCCAAGACCTGCTGCTCTCGATCGACGACGGCCGTGGCCACCATGCCCAGCTGCGGCTCTCGCCCCGCCACAGCGAGATCTTCCTGCTCCTCGCCAGCGCCCCGCGCGGGCTCTCCGGCGACGAGCTCGCGGTGCTGCTCTACGAGGACGACGGCGGCTCCTCGACGCTGCGCGCCGAGCTGAACCGGCTGCGCAACCTGCTCGGGGACGAGTTCCTCGCCTCCCGTCCCTACCGGCTCACGACCGAGGTCACCGGAGACTGGCTCGGCGTCGAGGCACGCCTCGCCGTGGGCGACGTCGCCGGCGCGCTCCGCTGCTATCGCGGGCCGATCCTGCCGCGCTCGGTCGCGCCCGGCGTGGTCCGGCTGCGCGAGACGCTCGCCCAGCAGCTGCGTGCCGCGGTGCTCCAGTCGGGCCAGCCCGATCTGGTCTCGACCTGGACCCGGTCCGCGTGGGGCGCCGACGACTACGAGATGTGGCTGCGCCTCCAGGACCTGCTGCCGCCCGGTTCCCCGCTGATGGCGCTCGCGGACGGCCAGATCGCCCGGCTGGACCGCGAGGTGGGTCTCTGAGATGACCACCGGAACCGCACCCTCGACGGCCGTGATGGCCCGCACGTGGGGGGTCTCGCCCCGGCAGGAGCCCGTCCTGCCGACCACGGCACCGCTCGACCAGGTGGTGAAGTTCCAGGCTCCCGAGGTGGTCTTCGGGCCCGACTCGCTGGGCGAGGCGGGCTACGCGGCCTCCCGGCTCGGCGCCCGGAGGCCGTTCGTCGTCAGTGACCCGGGCATCGTCGAGGCCGGGTGGGTCGATGAGCTGCTCCGGCTGCTGCGGGCCGAGGGGCTCACTCCGGTGCTGTGGACCGATGTCACGCCGAACCCCAAGGACCACGAGGTGCGCCGCGCCTACGAGAGATACGTCGAGGCCGAGGCCGACGTCATCGTGGCCATCGGCGGCGGCTCCTGCATGGACGCCGCGAAGGGGGTCGCGGTGCTCTCCGGCAACGGCGGCGACATCCTCGACTACGCCGGGATCGACCAGATCGCCCGGCCGATCCCGCCGATGCTGATGATCCCGAGCACGTCGGGGACCGGCGCCGACGTCTCCCAGTTCTGCATCGTCACCGACACCGACCGTCGGGTGAAGATCACGATCATGGGCCGCGCGCTGGTCCCGGACGTCTCCATCACCGACCCGCGGCTGCTGACCACGATGCCGGAGGCGCTCAACGCCGCGACCGGCCTGGACGCACTCACCCACGGCATCGAGTCGTACGTGTCGCTGGCGCACAACCCGCTGGCCGACGGGCACGCGATGAGCTCGGTGGCTCTCGTCTGCCGTCACCTGCGCTCGACCGTCACCGATCCGGGCGCGATGGAGCACCGCGCGATGATGGCGCAGGCGAGCCTGCAGGCCGGGCTGGCCTTCACCAACGCGATCCTCGGGGCCACCCACGCGATGAGCCATCAGGTCGGCGGGCTGCTCGACGCCCCGCACGGGGTGGTCAACGGCGTGCTGCTCCCGCACGTGATCCGCTACAACGCGCGCTCGGTCCCGGATCGGTTCGTCGGCCTCGCGCGGGCCGCCGGCCTCCCGGTCGACGGCGTGCCAGGGGACGTCGCCGCGGAGATGCTCGCCGACCACGTGCGGCGCCTGGCCGACGACGTCGGCGTCCCCCGGCGGCTGCGGGACCTCGGCGTGACCGACACCGACCTCGACACCCTCTCGGTGACCACCCTCGACGACGCCTGCCTCACCACGAACCCGCGACCGGCGAGCCGCGCGGAGATCCACGCGCTCTTCCGGGAAGCCCTGTGAAGGTGGCCCGGTGAGCGCACCTGATCTGGCAGCACTGACCGGCGTACGATCCGGCAAGCGTTCCTACTACCGCGCCTTCCTGCGCTCCGACGAACGGATGCAGCAGGCCGTACGCGCCATGGACTCGATCTCGCGGGCGCTGGTGCGCACGGTGGAGGGTCCGCGCGCGCTCCTGGAGGAGGTGGCCCGAGCGGCCGCGGTCCACCTCGCCGCCGAGTGGACGATCCTGGCGCTGGCCGACGGTCACCTGACCGGCGCGAGACCGAGGTTCATCGTGGTCGACCACGACGGCCGGGTGGTCGGCGACGAGGAGGAGCTCCCCGGAGTCGTACGTCGCGAGCTCGGTGCGATCCGGGCGGGCCATGCCACCGGGGCGCCGGGGCCGGCTCGCTGGGTGCGGGTGCCGATGACGCTGGAGAGCGTCATGATCGGCAGCCTCGTCGGCCTCCACGGTCTCGCCGACGATCCGGAGCCCGGCGACCTGTCGGTGCTGCGCATCCTGGCCAACGAGGCGGCGGTGGCGCTGCACACCTCCGAGCAGTACCAGGCCGGGCTCGCCCAGCATCGCCGCGCCCAGCGACTCTACGACGAGGTCGGCGCGCGGGAGCGGGACCTCGAGCAGCGGACCCGTGAGCTGCGCCAGGCCGAGGAGCGACTGCTGGTGGCGCGGCAGCGGGAGCTGGTCGACCACGAGCGGCACCGCATCGCGCGCGAGCTCCACGACAGCGTGACCCAGTTCGTGCTCTCGGCGGGGATGTCGGTCGAGGTCGCGCGGGGCGAGACGGAGGAGCTGGGCCCGGCCGGCGAGCGGATCGGCGAGCTCCTCAACACCGCCAAGCAGCTCACCCAGGACGCCGTCGAGCAGCTGCGCCGGGCGATCTACGCCCTGCACCAGCCGCACCGCGACACGGTCTCCTCGCTGCCCGAGCTCCTGCACGAGGTGGCCGAGCACCATCGCCCGCACCTGGACGTCTCGGTGCGGGTGGAGGGCGAGGTGTGCCCGATGCCCGCGGAGGCCAAGCACGACATCGCCCGCGCCGTCGGCGAGGCGCTCTTCAACGTGGCGGTCCACGCCGAGGCCTCCCAAGCGGTGCTCCGGCTCCGCTACCGCAAGCACGAGCTCTACGTCGGGGTCGCCGACGACGGCCGAGGAGATCCCGGCCTGCTGGCCCGGAAGCTGCGTCTCGAGCGCGGCGCCTCGATCGACGGGCGACACCGCGGCCTGGCCAACATCGAGACCCGGATCAGCGAGCTCGGCGGCACGGTCGCGTTCCGGCGCTCACATCTCGGCGGCGTCCGGGTCGAGCTCCGGGTGCCGCTGCCGGTCGTCGATCGCGGCCGGGGAACCATCTGCGGGCTCATCGAGGACCCGCAGTAGCCGCTTCGAGGAGGAACCCATGACCACGCTCAGCCCACCGCAGGCGGTCCCCGAGCAGGCGACCACCGGCATCGACGTACTGCTGGTCGACGATCACGCGATCGTCCGTCAGGGGCTGCGGTCGATCCTCGAGCGCGAGCCCGGCCTCCGGGTGGTCGCGGAGGCGGCGACCGCGGCCGAGGCGCTGGCCCGGGTCAACAGCGCCCGCCCGGACATCGTGCTGCTCGATCTCAAGCTCTCCTCGTCCTCCGACGCCGAGGGGCTGGAGCTGTGTGCCGCGCTGACCCAGCGGCACCCGGAGGCCCTGATCCTGGTGCTGACCACGTTCCTCGACGAGCAGCTGGTGATGCAGGCGATCCGCGCCGGCGCCCGCGGCTACGTCGTCAAGGACGTCGACACCACCGGGCTGGTCCGGGCGATCCGGGACGTCGCGAGCGGCGGCAGCGCCTTCGACGCGCGCTCCGCGGCGGCGATGATCCGCGGCGTGAACATGCCGGTGACCAGCGACGACTCCGAGCTCACCACGCGCGAGCTCGAGGTGCTGGAGCTGCTCGCGCACGGGCTGTCGAACCGTGCCATCGGCCACCGGCTCTACATCTCCGACACCACCGCGAAGTTCCACGTGGGCAACATCCTGCGGAAGCTGGGTGTCAGCCGCCGGGCCGAGGCGGTCTACGAGGCGTCCAAGATGGGGCTCCTCTGAGCCTCGAGGTTGCCGTGCCGTCGCCCGCTGGCCGCCATCGGGGGGAGGGTTGGTGTGTGTCTCTTTGGTCTCGTGACCGGGTTCCAGCACGGGTGGGGCCAATACGTGGTTCGGGTTGGGAGATTTCGAACCAGGGTGTCTGGGTTGGGTGCCATTTGCCTGACTTGTCTGGGTTCCAGCAGCGGTCCGGGTTTGGTTGGGATACCTGTCCCTGACTGGGTTTAGGTGATTAGGTTCGTTTGATTTTGCTTTGCGTGGTAGGCTCGGCGCAGGCGCGAACGTGAAGGCCGACCACCTCGAAAGAGACGTGCCCCCATCATTCGATGTGCGGGTATTCCAGGGGAACCAGGGGCGTGAACGCTGAGCTGCGAGGGTAAGTAATAGCCCGTACTGCCGGGCCTCCGAGACCAGCGAACCAGAACACGCCTGCGTGGGCGGGTGTGAAGAGTTCGTACGTCGGGAGGTGACCGCTTCGATGACCACGCTGCAACAGCCCCAACACCCCGTGCTGGAGGCCGTGGTCGCGGTCACCGGCGCCCTGGATCGGGTTGCGGAGGCGAACCCGGCGTTCATGGCCACCGACCAGAAGGCCACCACCCTGGTTCAGATCGCTAGGGCCAAGGCTCAGCTGGCAGAGCTCGAACTCCGAGTGATCGCCGTTGCTGACGACGTCACCGCCGAGCACGCCGCACGCGATATGGCGGCCTGGCTTCACCACCACACTCATCAACGCCCCGAGGCCCTGCGGGCCGACCTCCGGTTGGCTACCGCACTGGACCGGTCCTATGGCCTGGTCGCCGCGGCGATGCGAACGGGTGCCTGCAACCCAGCACAGGCTCAGGTGATCGCCCAGGCCCTCGACGAACTCCCGGCCGACCTCGATGTCGAGATCAGGACCAAGGCCGAAGAGACCCTCCTCGCCTACGCCACCCAGTTCGACCCCACCCAGCTCCGCCGGCTCGGCCGCCGCATCCTCGAGGTCGTCGCGCCCGAGGTCGCCGAGGCCGAAGAAGCTCGACGCCTCGCCGCCGAAGAGGCCCACGCCCGGAAGAAGACCCGGCTGAGCATACGCCGCCTAGGCGACGGCACCACCCGGATGACAGCGGTCATCCCGGACGCGGCCGCGGACCGGCTCGCGACCACCCTGGAGGCCTTCGCCTCACCCAGGCGCGAGGACGGCACCCGCACCGAGACCGGCGACTACCTGCCCTACGACTGCCGCCTCGGCCTCGCGTTCTGCCAGCTGCTGGAGACCCTCGACCCAGCCCGGCTGCCCATCCATGGCGGGGACGCCACCACCGTGATCGTGACCATCGACCTCGACCAGCTCCGTCAGGAGGCCGGCATCGCCCAGATCCTCGGCGGCAGCCCGATCACCGCCGCCGAAGCCCGCCGGCTGGCCTGCACCGCCAACATCGTCCCAGCGGTTCTCGGCGGTGACTCCGAGGTCCTCGACCTGGGCCGCAAGGAGCGCCTCTTCACCGCCGCCCAACGCCGCGCCCTCCTCCTCAGATCCGCCACCTGCGAGGCCGAAGGCTGCGACATCCCCGGCACCTGGGCCGAAGCCCACCACTGGATCGAATGGGCCAACGGAGGCGCCACCGACCTGTCCAACGCCGCACTTCTCTGCAGCCATCACCACCACCGCGCCCACGACCCCACCTACCTCCACGAACGCCTCCCCAACGGCCAGATTCGTTTCACCAGGCGCACCTAAACCGACCGGTCAGATCCAGCCCACCAACACACTCCCCGACCCGGCGCGTCTGTCCCACCAGAACCGGTCGAGTCGGCGCATCTGCCCCACGAGAACCGGTCGAGTCGGCGCATCTGCCCCACCTACAGCCGTCGGGTCGGCGCGTCTGTCCCGCTTCTGGCCGACGGTCTGGTGGGCATGTGCGCCGACTCGACAACGGTCACGTGGACAACGGTGTCGCGACCGGCCTCCAACGCCTTCCCGCCCTGCTCCCAGCACACGACCGCCCACGCCACTACGGCCCACGCCCCTGCGCACGTCCGTGAACGACTACGCAACGGCGACATCCGTTTCACCAGACGCACATGATGTGCGCGTCCCAGAAACAGGACTCTGGCGCGCATCGTGCTGGTCTATGCCCAGGTCGCTCGAGATGCCGGGCACCCCGACGACGGTGAACGCCGCCGGCCCGAACCACGTCACGGCACGGGCAGAACGGTGCGGTCCCAGGTGGTGTTCACGATGATCGCCGCCGAGGCGTAGAGCGCCACCACGGCGTCCAGGATCAGCACGTAGCCGGCCGTCCGGCCCAGAGCTGCGCTGCCGAGGAACGACCCGAAGGCCGCGAGGTAGAAGACCCCGGCCAGGAGCACGAAGATCACAATCGTGGTGGTGTTGGTGCGCAGCGCCGCCAGCAGCATGTAGGACGTGAACAGCGCCCAGGCCAGCAGGAACATCCCGGTGATCGCGGCACCGTCCGCGGTCACCATCGGACCGTAGAACTGCACCAGCAGCGCGTAGGAGAGCCAGAAACCGGCGTACGCGGTGAACACCAGGGCCGGGAACGTCTCACCACGCCGGTAATGGATCAGACCGGCGAGGAGCTCGGTCGCGAAGCCCAGCGCCAGCGCGAGGGGCAGCACCGCCGGCAGGGCGGCCGCGTCCACGAGTCCCGACATCACACTGGACAGCACGAGCGCCGAGATCCCGAAGCTCGCCAGGCCGAGCGGGAACGGGTCGCCCCACGTCGTCGGCGTGGTGCCTTGAACCGTCGGCACCTCTGCATCGATGGATGTGTTCGTCATCAGTTCCTCCAGGGAGTCAGCCGTCGTCCCGGGCTGGGCTACGGTCCCCTCAACGTAGTGACGTACGACACACCGACAGACCCGCCGAGTGGGCGGTCGCGCACCTGCCCTCGGGTAGGCCTCCTACCCGGTCGCGTGCGGCCGACGGACAGGTCGGACAGCCCTGTGACCAGCCCTGACGCGGGGACGGGCGGGCCGATGAGCGTCCGCGTCGTCGACGGACAGGTCGACCGGCGAGGAGCGATCAGCGGTCGGTGTCGATGATCAGCCAGCCGCCGTGGTGCTCGACGACCCGGTGCGGATGGCCCGAGGCCTCGCCCCAGGCGGCGAGGTCGTCCAGCGACACCGTCCGGACGTGGCCCCAGGTCTCGTCGGGCTCGTCCTCGAGCGGTACGGCGATCACGACCCGCCGTCGCGCCACCCGGATCGCCTCGGCGACCGCCCGGTCACCGAGGTCGGGCT
Organism: Nocardioides sp. NPDC057772; assembly: GCF_042798075.1. Lineage (NCBI taxonomy): Bacteria > Bacillati > Actinomycetota > Actinomycetes > Propionibacteriales > Nocardioidaceae > Nocardioides > Nocardioides sp. NPDC057772. The sequence goes on along the minus strand of NZ_JBHVKN010000004.1, from coordinate 25,430 downwards.
CGATGTGCTCCAGCAGGTGGATCAGCAGCACGTTGTCGGCGGCGTCGGCCGCCCACGGCAGCCGGGTGGCGTCGGCGGCTCGCGTGGTCAGCGGGACCTTCAGCCGGGACGCGGCGGCATTCAGCAGCGTGACGGTGCCGGCGGAGAGGTCGGAGGCGGTCACGTGCCGTCCCGCGGCGGCCAGCCGCAGCGAGAGGAACCCGAAGCAGCAGCCGACCTCGAGGACGGAGCCACGAGCCAACTGCTGCTCGACGAAGCGGTAGACGGGGGCGTACTCGGCGACGGTGCCGTGACCGGCGGGGGCGGGGCCGGGGCGCTCCAGCGCCTGCTCCACGTGGCGCAGCGTGTTGCGGTAGAACGCGGCCCAGGCCTGCTCCGGGTCCGGAGCGCTGCTGACCACGACGCCGGTGAACAGCCGCTCGAACAGATCCGGCCCGCGCAGCCATCCCGGCTGGAACAGCTCCTCGGCGAGCAGGCCGGAGAGGTCGTCGTCGATCTGCTCCGTCCGCAGACAGTGGACCAGGTGGACGTGGTGTCCCTCGCGGTGCACGTCGAAGTGGCGGGTGCGGATCGTGCCGAGCTGGCGCCGCGGGCGCGGGCCGTGCCAGGCCCGGACGCTGACCACCTCGTCGCGGTAGACCCCCGCCTCGGGCCCGGGGCGGAGCGCGTCGATCACGGCCAGCTCGCCGGGCGGGGTGGTCATCGTCCGACCGACATCGTCTGGGTGACGTTGTCGAGCCCGCGCAGGTTGCGGACGACCTGGACCTTGTCGCACCACTCCGCGTACTCCGGCAGGTCGCAGCCGCCCAGCGACCAGGAGTAGCGCGGCTCCGGGGTGAGCCAGATCGTCGACCGGGCCCTGCGGGTGAGCTCCTCGAAGGCGGCGAAGCCGGGATCCTTGCCGTTGCCGCGGCCGTCGCCGAGGATCACCAGCGTGGTCCGCCGGTTCACCGCCGAGCCGAACTGCTCCAGGAACTGCTCGAACGAGGAGCCGAAGTCGGAGTCGGCGTCCACGTCGAGCACGCCCCCGGCCGGCAGCCCCGACAGCACCAGGGACAGCGCGTCCTCGATCCGGTGCTCGGCGAACAGGTCGGTGATCTCCACCAGGTCCTTGACGAACGCGAACGACCGGACGGAGGTCGCCACCGACTGCAGGCTGTGCAGCAGATGCAGCGTGAAGCGGGCGGTGGAGCGTACGGACAGGGAGACGTCGCAGAGGACGAGCAGCCGGGGTCGGTCATGGGCCTTCGCGACGGTGACCGGGCGGAACGGCACGCCGTCGTACTTCATGTTGGTGCGCATCGTCCGGCGGCCGTCGACGATGCCGCGAGCGGCAACCGTACGCCGCGGGCGCGGGGCTCCGTGGAGCTTCCTGAGCAGCCGCCGCAGCGACTCCTCCAGCGCGGCCCGGTCGTGCTCGGCGACCGTCTCGGCCTGCGCCGCCTGGATCTCGCGCGACTCGATCTCGCGCTCCATGCTCATCAGCCGCTCGAGGTGGTCGCGGATCCGCTCGGGGAGCGTGGCCAGCCACGGCGAGAGCGCCTTGCGGAGCTCCGCGAGGGCATCGTCGTCGTCGATACCGCTGTCGGGCTCGCGCTCCTCGAGCCAGCTCAGCAGCGCGATCTCCTCCTGCACAGACAGCTCGGTGTCGAGCTGCATCCCGGCGTCTCGGATCAGGTCGCCCGGGTTGCCGGGGTTGTGCATCCGGCTGGTCGAGAGCTGGACCCGCGCGGCCTCGCCCGGGCTGGACTTCGGGTCGTTGGAGAGGACGATCTCGTCGGTGAGCGCGGCGATGTCGATCTTGTTCGCCTCCTGGTGGAGGTTGTAGCGCTGCGCCATGTCCTCGGGCTTGAAGTACTCCTTGATGTCGTCCGGCTTGCCGTGGCTGTGCCCGTCCTCCGGCACCTCGCCCGGCTCGTCGGAGAGCGTGAAGTCGGTGAGCTGCCCGTCGTCGGCGAGGTCGTCGTGGGTGTGCCCGTGCTCCTCCGGCTCCTCGACGACCGGCCGCAGCCCGAAGAACCGGTCGAAGACCAGGTCGAAGGTGTCCAGGTCGCGACGGTCCTTGACCAGGCTCGCGGTCAGCGCGGCGTGGAGCAGGTGGCGCTGCTCGAGCACCCCGGGCTGGGCGACCGCGTGCATCGCGTCGATCACCTCGGCGGTGCTCACGCGTACGCCGTAGAGCCGGAGCAGCCGGATGAAGCGGTGCAGTGCGGTCTCCATGTCGAGCCTCGATCCCGGCTCAGAGCGGACGCTTGCGGGCCGACGGGAACGCCCGGCTGCCCTGGCTGGTCGAGACCGCCGGGACCGTACGCGGCCCGGTGCCGCCGGCGCCGCCGTAGTAGCCGGCGTTGTGCCGGCCGGGCTGGTCCTTGGCCTTGCGCTCGGCGCGGCCGTCGCGATCGTCGTCGGCCGGGTCGGCAGCCGGGTCGGCGTGAGTGTGTCCATGACCGTGTCCGTGCCCGTGACCGTGCAGATGGTCGGGCACCTCGGCGTTCGGGTCGACCAGCCGCGGCAGCGCGTCCATCACCCGCTTCAGGTCGCGCTCGTACTTCACGACCACGTTGAGCGTCGTGGAGAGCACGTCGGCGGTGAGCTCCTCGACGCCGAGCACGGCCAGCGTACGAGCCCAGTCGACGGTCTCGGAGATGCTCGGCGCCTTGCGCAGCTCGAGCTCGCGGATGCCGCGGACGATGTCGACCAGCCGGGCCGCGAGCGAGTCGGCGAGGCCGGTGTCCTTGGAGCGGATGATCTCCAGCTCGCGGCCCGCGTCGGGGTAGTCGAGGAAGAGGTGCAGGCAGCGGCGCTTGAGCGCGGCGGAGAGGTCGCGGGTGTTGTTCGAGGTCAGCACGACGTACGGCATCGTCTTGGCGGTCACCGTGCCGACCTCGGGGATGGAGATCTGGAACTCGGCGAGCAGCTCGAGCAGCACCGCCTCCAGGGCCTCGTCGGCCCGGTCGACCTCGTCGATGAGCAGCACGACCGGGGTGTCGGAGTCGATCGCCTCGAGCAGCGGCCGCGCGGCCAGGAAGCGCTGGGAGAAGAACACCGAGTCCTGCTTGGCGATCCGCTCGACGGCCTCGTTCAGGTCGGCGGCGTCCTCGACGACCTGGCCGATCTTCTCGCGCAGGATCTGGGTGTAGAGGAGCTGCTTGCCGTAGTCCCACTCGTAGAGCGCCTTGGTCTCGTCCTGGCCCTCGTAGCACTGCAGCCGGATCAGGCGCCGCCCGGTCGCGGTCGCCAGGCTCTCCGCCAGCTGGGTCTTGCCGACGCCCGCCGGCCCCTCGAGCAGGACGGGCTTCTCCAGCCGGGTCTGCAGGAACACCGTGGTGGCCAGCCGGTCGTCGGCGAGGTAGCCGCACGTGGCCAGCTGGGCGCGGGTGTCCTCGACGTCGGTGAAGCCCTGGATCGGTTCGGTGGTGGTCGACACGTGCACTCCTCGAGGTGGTGGGTGGGCACGAGGTGGCGGGTCCGGCTGGTGTTCTCAGCGGGCCGGACCCGCCACGCTCGCGGGATCAGGCAGGCCGGTCAGCCGAGCAGGTCGTCCAGATCGCCGTTCAGGCAGTGCTCGACGACGGGGCGCACCGTCTCGAACGTGCACTCCTTGGCGTTGCCGGGCGTGCAGGCGTCACCGAGGACGTGGTTGGTGATCCGGTCGACGTCCGCGTCGTCGCCGACGATCTCCTTCGCGTTGGCGTAGTAGGCGGTGGGTCCCTGGCCGAGGCGGTTCTTCGAGTACGTGTCCTGCTTGACGTCCACGAAGCGCTCGGTGATGCCGACGTCGCGCAGCAGCCGGATGGCCGCGGCGAGCGCCGCATCGGCGGCCTGCACGTCGGTCATGCCGTGGGTGTCGACGCCCATCGCGCGAGCGATGTCGGCGAACCGCTTGTAGTGGGTGGGCATGTTGAAGGCCCACACCCGCGGCAGCGCGATCGCGTTGTTGAGACCGTGGTGGGTGTCGTAGAAGGCGCTCACCGCGTGGCTGATCGAGTGGATGATGCCGAGGCCGCCGGAGTTGAACGCCTGGGCGGCGATGTACTGGGCGTACATCATCCCCTCGCGGCCGCCGAGGTCCGTGCCGTTCCAGACCGCCTGGCGCAGGTTCTCCGAGGTCAGCTTGATCGCGTGCAGCGCGTTGCCGAGCGAGGGCTGGAAGTTGATCCGGGAGACGTACGGCTCGCTGGCGTGCGCCAGGACGTCGAAGCCGCACTGGGCGGTGTAGTCGACCGGGCAGTCGTAGTAGAGCACCGGGTCGTCGATCGCCAGGCTGGCGACCGAGGCGTCGTCGAAGGCGACGTACTTGTGCGGGTTGTCGGGGTCCGTGGTCGTGTCGGTGATGACGTACGCCCAGGAGGTCTCCGAACCGGTGCCGGCCGTGGTGGAGACCGCGATGTGCGGCGGGTTCTTCGGGTTCTCGGACATGTTGAAGCCCTCGAACTCGTTGACGTTGCGGCCGTCGTGGGCGACCGAGATGCGCGCGCCCTTGCAGGCGTCGTGCGAGGAGCCGCCGCCGATGGAGACGAACGAGTCGCACTCGTTCTCCTGGTAGAGCTTGACCGAGTCCATGACGTTGTAGTCCTTGGGGTTGGACTCGACCTTGTCGTACACGACGACCTCGAGGCCGTGGTACTTCATCGACTCGACGATCTTGTTGACGATGTCCGTGCCGCGCAGGCCGGACGTCATCACCAGGGTCTTGCGGAAGCCCATCTTCAGGGCCTCGGGTCCGATCATCTCGTGAGCGCCGGGGCCCATGAGGGCGCGTGGGAAGGGGTGGAACTCCTTGATGGGGAACGGCTTGAGTAGTTCGTCGACCTGCATGGCAACCTCCGTTGGCGTGTGTGACGCTCAGCACACTAGGTACGGCGAAAGGGCCGCGAACAGGCGAGGAACGGGAAACAGGCCGGCCCGGGAGGGGCCTACCTACCCGTTGGGAGAGGTGCCTCCCTGGCCGGTCTTCTGGCCGGTCTTCTGGCCGGTCTTCTGGCCGGGTCGGCGCGGCAGCAGACAGGTCACCGAACGGGCCCGGATCGCGCCGGCCCAGAGCCCTGCGCCGTACGCCAGGTCGTCCAGCCGCCGGGCCAGCGGCCGGTATCTGGTGCCGGGGTTGTCGACCTGGGCGACGACCACGTCGACGACCAGAGAGGCCGCCAGGGCACGCCGGACGAGGGCACTGCGCGGCGCGAGGAGCACGGTCAGCGGCCACCAGTGCCGCAGCAGCAGCGCGGCCTCCTGGCGGACCGTCCAGCCGAGGCCCTGGGCGCAGAGCTGGACGGCGAGCCGGTCGCGTCCGGGGGTCTCGGGCAGCCGCCTTCGCAGCGAGAGGACGCCATAGGCGATCCCGGCGGCGGCCACCGGGAGCGACCACCGCCGCTGCACCAGCAGCGCGGCGGCCGTGGCCGCCATGCTCACCGTCATCACGGCCGGGGCGCCCTTGCGGCCGTGGCGGACCGCCAGGTCGGCGCCGCCGGTGCCGTAGAGGTACTTGCGACCCAGCCAGCCGCGGACCGTGGTGCGGGTGTCGTGCCAGGCGACCTGGTCGGGGTCGTAGCGGACGACCTCACCGGCCTCGACCAGCCGCCAGACGAGGTCGACGTCCTCGCCGACGCGCATCGTCTCCTCGAAGCCCTTCCCGAGCCGGTCCGTACGTCCCACCAGGCAGGCGCTGGGCAGCCAGCCCACCGCGGCCCCGGGGCGTACGACGCAGGCGCGGGTGCCGAGCGCGAGGGAGGAGTCGTCCTCGTCGAAGCGCTCGAACCACCGCGGGGTCCGGCTGCGAGCGCGGCTGCGGACCAGTGGCGCGACCACCGCGACGCGGCTGTCGGCGAAGTGGCGGGAGAGGTTCAGGAGCGTGCTCCCCTGGACGGTGACGTCGGAGTCGACGAAGGCGACGTAGGGGGTGCGCACCGCCCGCAGACCGGCGTTGCGCGCGCCGGCGGGGCCGAGGTTCTCCCGCAGCTGCACGAGATGGGCGCCGTGCCGGTGGGCGACCCTCGCGACGGCGTCGGGATCGAGGGAGGCGTCGTCGACGACGAGGCGATGCAGGCCCTTCAGGGGCTCGAGCGCGCGGTCGAGCTGCTCGGGCCGGTCGCGCACCGGGATCACGACGGTGAGCTCTGTCGGCTCCACCGCGGGCCTGTCGAGCACCGGGTCGGCCAGGTTGCCGTCGACGAGCCGGGCGGCGAGCGCGTCGGTCGCCGCGTCGACCACGGTGACCTCGCCGTCGGCCAGCAGCGCCCGCGCCGCCTCGGTGAGCCTGACCGCGCGCAGCGGCGAACCGCCGACGAGCAGGCGCCCGTCGATGCGGCGTACGTCGTCACGGATGCGGGCGCGGAAGCCGATCGGGTATCTCATCCGCCGAAGCCTCCGTCCGCGTGCACGACGCTGCCGTTGAGGGCGGCGCCCTCGGGTGAGCAGCAGAGAGCGATGGCCGCGGCGACCTCGTCGGGTTCGAGGGGCCGGCGCAGCAGCTGATGGGCGGCCAGGTCGGCCGCGGTGGTGCCGGGGTAGAGCGCTGCGGTCTGCCGCAGCATGTCGGTCGAGGTCGCGCCCGGCGATACCGCGACGGCGGTGACACCGGTGCCGACGAGGTCGGCGGCGAGGCCCTTCACCGCACCGACGACGGCGTGCTTGACCATCGTGTAGCCGGCGAGCCGGAACAGGCCGTGGCTGCCGGCCGCCGAGGCGACGGCGACGAACCGGCAGCGCGTCGGGTCCGGTCCGCGGAGCATGGCGGGCACGGCCGCCGAGGCGAGGTTCCAGACGCCCTTCGCGTCGGTCTCCCACAGCAGCTCGACCTCGTCCTCCGGCGTCTCCCACAACGGCCGGCCGCCCGCCACGACAGCCGCTGCGGCCACCGCGACGTCCACCTGTCCCCAGCGTTCCTCGGCACGGGCCACCGCGGCGGCGAGCGCCTCGCGGTCCCGGACGTCGGCGACGTACGTCCCGGCCTCCGGCCACCCGGCGGCGACGGCCTCCAGGTCGTCCGGAGTGGGCATGGGGTAGGGCGCGGCATCCGGCCCGGCGCAGGCGTCGACCGCGAGCACGGCGTAGCCCGCGGCGGCCAGCCGGCGGACCGTCGCAGCGCCGATGCCACGGGCGGCACCGGTGACCACGGCCACCGGGCGGGAGGTGCTCATCCCACTGCCACGCCGCCGGGAGCCAGCACGTCCATGGTGGTCTGCTCGATCATCATGGTGAGCGCCTCCGCTCCCTCCGCCGCCGTGGCGCCCGTCGGGTCGCCGAGGACGCCGTTCGCAGAGACCGCCGCGACGCCGCCCGCCCGCATCGCCGGCAGGATCTCGGCGAGCGGCCGGGTGTCACCGGGCTCGGCCAGATCCAGACGCACCGACTCGGGGCGCAGATGCAGCATCAGGGACGTCTCGGTGCGGCCGGCGTGCAGGTCGTAGTCCTCGGTGCGGCACGGCAGCCAGCACGCCGGCTGCCGCTCGAACGCGAGCTGGTTGACCGCGCTGGTCAGCGCAGCGGCGTTGCCGCCGTGGCCGTTGACGAGCACGACCCGCTCGGCCCAGGTGCGGGCCGAGCGGACCAGCTCGACCACGACCAGGTGGAGCGCGTCGCTGCCGATCGACACGGTGCCGGCGAAGGACTGGTGCTCGCCGCTGGAACCGATCGCGATCGGCGGCGCCACCCAGCTCTCGACACCCTGCTCCGCGAGCCGGTCGGCCACCCCCTGCGTGACCGCCGACGCGATGGTCGTGTCCGTGTCGAACGGTAGGTGCGGTCCGTGCTGCTCGAGCGAGCCGACCGGCACCAGCAGGACCGTGCCCCGGCGCACCTGCGGCCAGGTGGCGTCACCCAGTGCGTACATGGAAGCCGTCCGGGACGATCAGATGCTCCGGCCGCAGCTCGGCGACCGATCCGACCGCCAGCCCCCGCAGCGCCGAGTCGATGCCGCCGCTGAGCACGTCGAGGACGTTCTCGACCCCGGCCTGGCCGTTGGCCGCCAGGCCCCACAGGTAGGCCCGGCCGATCAGCACCGCCTTCGCGCCGAGCGCGAGCGCCTTGACGACGTCGGAGCCGCGGCGTACGCCGCCGTCCATCACCACGTCGACCTGGTCGCCGACGCGGTCGGCGATCGGCTTGACCATGCGGATCGCGGCCGGGGTGCCGTCGAGGTTGTTCCCGCCGTGGTTGGAGACCGAGATGCCCGCGACCCCGGCGTCCACGGCACGCAGCGCGTCGTCGACCCGGCACACGCCCTTCAGCACGAACGGCGTGCCGCTGATCTGGTGCCACTGCTCGCGCATCCAGGCGACGTCGTCCCAGGTCGGCGGCGGCGTGGTCATCCACTCGTAGTAGGCACCGAAGAACGTCGGCGCGCTCCCACCCGGCGGGGCGAGGTTGGGCGCGGTGAGGTCGGGGAAGGAGCCCGTACGCCCGAACTGCCACGCCCACCGAGGCCGTGCCGCGACCTGCGGGGCCAGTCTCATCATGGTGCGCAGGTCGACCTTCTCCGGGATCTCCGGGCTGCCCCAGTCACGGCCGATCGAGAAGGACCAGTCGAGGGTGGCGATCAGGCCCTGGGCACCGGCGGCGTGCGCCCGCTGCATGCGCTGGACCATGGTGTCGCGGTCGCCCGTCCAGTACATCTGGAAGAACGTCGTCGCGCCGGTCGCCGCGACCTCCTCCACCGACCTGGAGGCGAAGTTGGACAGCCCCATGATGGTGCCGCGGGCCGCGGCGGCGCGGGCGACCGCCACCTCGCCGTCGGGGTGCACGGCCTGGACCCCGGTGGGGCTGATCAGAACGGGCAACGGGATCGCATGGCCGAAGACGGTCGTGCCGAGGTCGCGCTTGGCGTGCTGGCCGACGACATGAGGTGCCCAGCCGAGGTCGGCGAAGGCGTCCTGGTTGGCGGTCATGCTCTGACCGCGCTCGGATCCGGCGACCAGCGCACCGTAGACCGGCTTCGGCAGCCGGCGGCGGGCCCGCTCCTGGGCCACCGCGACCGACTCGAACCACGGGTTCTTCTTCCACGGGTTCTCGAGCTTCACGACAGGTCACCTCCGGCGAGCGGGTCTTCGTTGCAGGCGGAGACGGGGCGCCGCCTGGTGGCACCGAGATTGAGCAGCACCGGCGCGTTGCGGCTGGCCTGGCTGCGGGAGTGGTCCTTGCTCGCCGGCGGTACCTGGCGGTCGGCGGCCAGAGCCGTCTCGCCGTAGCCCTGGACACACTCCGGGTCCGGGCCGTCCAGCGGCAGCCCGGTGAAGAACTTGGCGGCCATGCAGCCGCCACGGCAGGCGTCGAAGAACTGGCACTTCGTGCAGGCACCACCGGTCTGCGGCGAGCGCAGCTCGGTGAACAGGTCGGAGGACCGCCAGACTTCCTGGAAACCGCCCTCGCCGAGCAGGTTGCCGGCCAAGAACTGGTCGTGGATCGCGAACGGGCAGGCGTAGACGTCGCCGACCGGGTCGATCAGGCACACCACCCGCCCGGCGCCGCACAGGTTGAGACCCGGGAGGGACTCGCCGTAGGCGGCCAGGTGGAAGAAGGAGTCGCCGGTGAGGACGTTGTCGCCGTGCGCCATCAGCCAGTCGTAGAGCTCCCGCTGCTGCTCGGGGAGGGGGTGCAGCTCGTCCCAGACGTCGGCGCCGCGACCCGAGGGGCGCAGCCGGGTGAGGCGCAGGGTGGCGCCGTACTCGTCGGCGATGGCCTTGAAGTCGTCGAGCTGGCCGATGTTCTCCCGGGTGCAGACCACGGAGATCTTGGCGTCGGAGAAGCCGGCGTCGCGGAGGTTCGCCAGCGCCTTGAGCGCGGTGTCGTAGGAACCCGCTCCACGGACGCGGTCGTTGACCTCCGCCGTCGCGCCGTCCAGGGAGATCTGTACGTCGACATAGTCCGTCGAGGCCAGGAACGCGGCCCGCTCGGGAGTGATCCGGAAGCCGTTGGTGGAGAACTTCACGCCGACGTGGTGGTCGACGGCGTACTCCACCAGCTCCCAGAAGTCGGGGCGGATCGTCGGCTCGCCACCGCCGATGTTCACGTAGAAGATCTGCATGCGCTGCAGCTCGTCGATGACGGCCTTGCACTGCTCGGTGCTGAGCTCGCGCGGGTCGCGCCGGCCCGAGCTCGACAGGCAATGGGCGCACTCGAGGTTGCAGGCGTACGTCAGCTCCCAGGTCAGGCAGATCGGAGCGTCGAGGCCGAACTCGAACTGCTCGACGAGGCTGCCACCCACGGGGCGGGCCTGCGGAGTGCTGGGACGTTCAGGTGCGATGGTCACACTGCCTCCTGGTGACGGGGGCGGATCATGTCGGTCTCGGCGAGGGCGCGGAGCGCCGCTGCGTACGCCTCGTGCTGATCCGGTGGGATGCCGGCGGCTTCGAGCGCGCCGCTGAGACGAGGGTGATGCTCGAGGAGCCGCACCACCTCGACCAGCTCCGGCCGCTTGAGGAAGGTCAGCTTCCGGTTGCCGAAGTGGTAGGCGAGGGCCCCGAAGGGCTCCGGACGCAGCGCCACCGAGGGCGAGAGCGTCCACGGCTCCTCGAGCATGCGGTCGGACATCAGTAGACGCCGCACATTCCGTCGATCGAGACCTCCTCGATGAGGTCCTCGGTGGCGACGTCGCTGGCGATGTCGACCGGGTTCGACTCGTTCTGGGGTTCCATCTGCTGCTCCTCTCACGGGGTGACCGTTCGCACGTTAGTGACGGCGTGAGCGGAGCAACCTCCCCGATCGGAGAGTCTTGCGGGCAGGATCAGCGAGGTGTGACGGCTGCCGCTCGGGGCACCACGTTGAGCAGCGGACGGCCCTCGGCGAAGCGCCTCAGCTGCTCGGCCACCAGACGCTCGGCGCGCGGGTAGAAGGTCGCCGCGCCACCCCCGACGTGCGGCGTCACGATCGCCCCCGTCGACCAGAGCGGGTGGTCGGCGGGGAGCGGCTCGGGGTCGACGACGTCGAGCGCCGCCCGCAGCCGGCCGGTGGAGAGCTCGGCGAGAAGGGCGCCGGTGTCGAGCGTGCGGCCGCGGCCGATGTTCACCACCAGCGCGTCGTCGGGCAGCAGCGCCAGCTGCTCGCCGCCGATCAGGCCGATCGTTCCGGGCTTCTCCGGGAGCGTGAGCACCATGATGTCGGCGGTGGGCAGCAAAGCCGGCAGCTCGTCCACGCCGTGCACCCCGCGGTCGGCGTCCGGCCTGGACGCGACCCTGACGACCTCGGCCTCGCACGCGAGCAGGCGCTGCTCGAGCGCAGCACCGATCGAGCCGTACCCGAGGATCACCACCCGCGAGTCGGCCAGCGACCGGGTGTGCTCCGGCTGCCACCGGCCGGCGTCCTGGTCGCGCACCCAGCGGGGCAGCTCCCGCTGGGCGGCGAGGATCAGGCCGAGGCCGTGCTCGGCGGCGCTGGCGTCGTGCAGGCCGCGTCCGTTGCTGAGGGTGACCTCCGGCCCGATGAGCGGGAGCACCTCCTCAACCCCGCGCTCCACCCCGCCCGACGACTCATCGCCGCGCCAACCGGGCGGCGTCGAGGGTCTCGAGCAGCGAGTCGTACGCCGGCTTGTGCTCGAACTCCTCGGTCATCACCGTCGCCGAGCCCTGGTCAGGGAAGAAGACCGGGACCCAGGAGTACTTGTCGGTGAACCCCCACAGCGTGAACGAGTCGCAGTTCTCCACGGCCAGGCACGCCTGCAGGAAACGCTGGTAGTAGGTCGCCTGGACGGCCTCCTGCTCGGGCGTCGGCTCGGCGCCGTTCGGCAGGTCCATGCGCACGTCGAGCTCGGTGACCGCGGTCTCCAGACCGAGCGCGTCGAAACGCTCCAGGTTGGCCTGCAGGTCGCCCGGGAACCCGTAGCGGGTGCTCAGGTGGCCCTGGACGGAGAACCCGTCCACCGGGACGCCATCGGCCTTCAGCTCCTGGATCAGCCGGTAGTAGGCGTCGCTCTTCGCATTGATGCTCTCCACGCCGTAGTCGTTGAAGAACAGCAGCGCGTCGGGATCGGCCTCGTGCGTCCAGCGGAAGGCGTCGGCGATGATCCCCGGACCGAGCTCACGGATCCAGATGTTCTCGGACGTACGCAGGTTGCCGGAGCCGTCGAAGATCTCGTTGGCCACGTCCCACTGGTCGATCTGTCCCGCATAGCGGCCGACGACCGTCTTGATGTGGTCGCGCAGGATCGTACGCAGCTCCTCGGGCGTGTAGTCGCCCTGCTCGAGCCACTCCGGGTTCTGGCTGTGCCACATCAGCGTGTGACCGCGGACCTGCTGATCGTGCTGGGCGGCGAACTTCACGATCGCGTCCGCCGGACCGAAGTCGTAGACGTCGGGCTCGGGGTGGATGAACTCCCACTTCATCTGGTTCTCGGGCGAGACGGAGCTGAACTCCTTCGCCACCAGGTGACGGTACTTGCGGTCGTTCGGGAACGGGTCGGGGTACGGCATGTCCTCGTGATGGCCGCCGCCTGCCACCGCGGTACCGACGACGAACCCGTCCGGCGTTGCCTCGCGCAGCGTGTCCGGCTGCCAGCCGGCCGCGACGCCCGCGTTCGCGGGGGAAGCAGGTGCCAGACAGATCGATGTGGCGAGTGCCGCCAGCGAGAGCAGGCCGGGCCGGGCGTACCTCTTCATTGCTTCTCCTTGGGTAGAGATCGTTGTCGATAACGATTTCGTGACGCCGGTCACATTAGAGTTCGGAGAAGCAGATGCGCAAGAGGCCCGCAGGAACAAGCGGACCCCGGAACCCGGCAGCCGACGCCGAGCGATCGGCGATAGAGCCCCGAATCACTCCGTGGCGTACGTGACGATCTGCTGACCGATCGTCGAGAGCCTGCCCTCCTCGACCACCAGCTCCCAGCCGTGCCCCGCGTCCGCGGGCACGAACTCCGAGGACGTGGCCTCCGCCAGCGCTCGAGCGGCGTCGGCCTCCTCGGCCCCGTCGGCGTCCTCGGAGATGGCGATCAGGCCCGGCGTCTCGATCGCGTCGGCAAGCGAGGCCAGGTCGACACCGGCCCAGGTCGACGGACCCGACAGATCGACCCAGCCGTCGACCTCCACCCCGGCGGCCACCGCCCGCACGGTCTGACTGCCACCCATCGAGGCGCCGACCAGCACGACCGGCGCATCGGGCCACTGCTTCTCGACCTCGCCCAGCGCGGCCCGCACCTGGGGAACCGGGTCGTCGAGGTCCTTGATCCGGCAGTCGGCGGCGCCGTAGCCGCACTGGTCGAACGAGAGGCCGGCGACACCCTGGAGCGCCGCCAGGATCGCGAAGTCACCCCAGCCGCAGCGGTCCCCGTCGGTCTGATGGAGCATCACCAGCACCGCCGACGGGTCCTCACCCTCCGGCGGGGTGAACCGGATGGCCGGCAGCGCGAGGTCCTTGCCGGTGACCTGCATCGGCTCCACCGCAGCATCGGTCTCCGGCAGGAAGCAACCGCCGAGCTCGCCCTGGATGTACGGCCCGTCCGTCGGCAGCACAGGTCCGGGCTCCTTCACCTCCGCGGAGCGACCGCCGTCCTCCGCCCCGCAGCCGGCCAGCAGCATGCCTGCGACCGCCGCACCGGCCGCTACACCCTTCACGCTCTTCATATGTCAATATTGACATATGCCCGACTCCGCTGCAGCCACTTCCAACCTCGGCTTCGCGATCCTCGGCCTGCTGGCGCGACGCGCCTGCACCGGCTACGAGGTCGCACAGCGGATGCGCCAGCCGATCGGCTACTTCTGGACCGCCCGCCACTCGCAGATCTATCCGGAGCTGAACCGCCTTGACGCCGCCGGGCTGGTCGAGCACGAGGTCATCGAGGGCGCCGGTCCGCGACCGACGAAGCGCTACCGGATCACCGACGTGGGTCGGGACGCACTGGCGGCCTGGGTCGTCGGCGACCTCGAGCCCCAGCCCGTCCGCGACCTGGAGGTTCTCCGGCTGTGGTCGATCTGGACCGTCGAGCCCGCCGCGGCCGACGAGCTGGTCGGTCGGCTCGAGGCCACCCATCAGAGCGTCCTCGACCGCTACCTCGACGAGCTGGCCGAGATCTCCGCCGACCCGGGGGTCGACGATCCTTCCAACCCGTTGTTCGCCAGCCGGATCACGCTCGAAGGCGGCATCCGGTCGCGGCGTACGGCCGTGGAGTGGTGCGCCTGGATGCGCGCAGAGCTCGCGGCCGCCGAGCGACGGGCGCAGACCTTCGGCCGGACGACCTGAACGCCGCGTCCGGCGTCAGGAACGCGGCTCCTCGTGCAGCGCCGCACGCAGCGTCGCGGCGGCCTGTGCGATGGCGGCGACCGCGGCGTACGTGTCGTGCAGCGCGTCCAGCATGACGAAGTCGTGGATGGTTCCGCCGTAGCGGACGGCGGTGACGGGCACCCCCGCCTGACGGAGCCGGGCGGCGTACGCCTCGCCCTCGTCGCGGAGCACGTCTGCCTCGGCGGTGATGACCAGCGCCGGGGGCAGGCCGGCGAGCTGCTCCAGGGTGGCACGCAGCGGCGAGGCGGTCGGTTGCGCCCGCTCGGACTCGTCGGTCGTGTACTGGTCCCAGAACCACTTCATCCCGTCCAGCCGGAGGAAGTAGCCCTCGGCGAACTGCCGGTAGGAGTCGGTGTCGAACGCCGCGTTCGTGACCGGGTAGAACAGCACCTGCTGGACGAGTGAGACGTCGCCACGCTCCTTGGCCAGCAGCGTGAGGGCCGCGGCCAGCAGCCCGACCCGGAGCAGATCCGTGTCAACGCGCGCATCGCCGACCTCGGCGCGCTCAACATCTGCTCGGTCCGCGCCAACGCCACGACCATCGAGCGTACGCCCGGGCTCGCCGCCGACCCCGCGGACGCGTTCCTCTTCGTCGGCCTGCAGCTCTCCGGCACCAGCATCGTGGTGCAGGGCGACCGCGAGGCCGTTCTCCGCCCGGGGGACCTCGCGGTCTACGACACCCGTCGGCCCTACACGCTCCTGAACGACCACGGCATCCACCAGCACTACTTCAGGGTGCCGATCGGCGCGCTCGCCCTTCCGGGCCGGGCGCTGGAGGCGGTGACCGCCGTACGCCTGGACGGCCGCCGCCCGCTGGCACGGGCGACCGCGGGATATCTGGGCCATCTGGCCGACAGCGTCGGCGAGCTGTCCGCCGCCGAGGCCGCGCAGGCGACCGCTCCGACCATCGGCCTCATCCGAACGCTTCTCACCTCGCAGCTCCTGGAGTCTCCGCTCCGCCGGGAACACCTCGACGGAAGCCTCGAGACACAGGTCCTCGAGTACATCCGCGTGCACCTGGCCGACCGCGACCTCTCTCCGCGCCGGATCGCCGCGGCTCACCACATCTCCGTGCGGCATCTCTACCGGCTGATGGGCAGGTCCGGCATCGTCCTCGGCGACTGGATCCGCGAGCGCCGGCTCGAGCGGTGCCGCGACGAGCTGGCCGACCCGGCGAGCCGTATGACGGTCACCGAGGTCGCGCACGCCTGGGGCTTCTCGGACACCTCACAGTTCGGCCGGGCCTTCAAACGCGCCTACGCCATGACGCCTCGCGAGTGGATGCACATGAGCCGGGCTCAGTCGCAGGACTGACCTCATCGAGGGACCGGCAGGAACCGTTCCAGCAGACGCCGTTCGGCTTCGGCGTCCTCGCCGGGCTCGGTGAGGAACGACAGGATGATGCGCAGGACCCAGTCGGCGAGGTCGGGGTCCTCCTCGCCGGAAGCCAGGTAGCTCTCGGCGGTCCCGCGGATGAGCGGGGAGTCACGGAGGACCTCGCGCAGAAGGGTGCTGTCACCGGCGTACCACGCGGTCAGGTGGTGGCGCTCGCGCACGGCGGCGAGACAGGCGAGGACGGCCTCGACCACGCGCCGGCGCGGGTCCGAGACCTCGGCGGTGGCCCGGGCGGTGGCTTGGGCGACCTGCGCGGTGATCGACCGTGCCTCGCGGTGCGCGAAGGCGTGGATCAGGGCCTGTCGGTTCTCGAAGTAGCGATACAGGGTCGCCCTCGAGCAGCCGGCCGCGCGAGCCACCTCGTCCATGCCCGGCCCGTCGACCCCGCGCTCCACGAACAGCGCGCCGGCGGCGTCGAGGATGCGCTCGGCCGCGAGCTCGCTCCGCTCCGCCTCCAGCCAGCTCATCCGGTCACCTCGACGTCGAGACGGACGGGCCTGCGTACGTAGCTCCCGGGCGCCCACTCGAGGGAGTCGTGGTCGACGGTGAAGGACGGCATCCGGGTGAGTATCTCGGTGAGCGTCACCCGGCCCATCATCCGGGCGGCCGCGGCGCCCAGGCAATGGTGCGCGCCGTGGGCGAAGGTCAGGATCTGCCGGGGGTTGCGGGTGACGTCGAGCTGCTCGGCGTCGGCGCCGAAGGCGCGCGGGTCGCGGTTGGCGGCGGCGTAGCAGAGCAGGACTTTCGTGCCCGTGGGGATCGTGACCCCGTGAAGCGTGACGTCGCGGGTGGTGGTGCGGGCGAGACCCTGGACCGGAGAGGTGAGCCGCAGCAGCTCCTCGACGGCAGCCGGGACGTCCTGCAGTGCGAGCTCCCGCTGGTGTGGGCGGTCCGCCAGCAGCGGCAGCCCGCCGCCGAGCAGGCCGGTGGTCGTGTCGTTGCCGCCGGCCACCATCGTGAAGGCGAACGCGAGCACCCGCAGCAGACCGGCGTCGTCGTCGGCTTCCCCGGCGGCGACGAGGTGGGAGACCGTGTCGTCGCCGGGCGCTCGCCGACGATGCTCGATGAGCTCGGCGAAGTAGCCCATGAGCTCGGCGGCGGCGCCGGCCCCGATGCTCTCGTCCTGGGCCGCGTTGGCCGTGACGATCGCATCGGTCCAGACGTCGAACCGGCCCCAGTCCTCCTCGGGAACGCCGAGGTAGTGGGCCACGACCATGCTCGGCAGCGGTTTGAACAGCTCCTGGACGATGTCGCCGCCGCCGGCCTCCCTGATCGCGTCGACGCGATCGATGACGAACCGGGTGACCCGGGGAGTCACGTCCTCGACCTGCTTGGGCGTGAAGCCGCGGTTCACCAGCCTCCGAAATGCCGTGTGGGCCGGTGGGTCGGTCATCACCATCGGCGGGTTGTCGGTCAGGCCGATGCGTTCGAGCTCGTCCGGGGCCGTGGTGAGGCCACCGGTCGAGCTGAACGTGTCGTGGTCGCGCACCGCCGCGTAGACGTCGTCGTGCCTGGTCAGGACCCAGTAGTCGCCCCGGACGACGTGGTGCACCGGATCGTGCTCGCGCAGCGCGGCGTACATCGGCCACGGGTCGGCCCAGGAGGCGCCGGTCGGAGGGACATACACGGCGACCCTGTGAGACAGATCTGGATCCATGTCTCACAGAATCAACATTGATGGCTTGCTTGTCAATGAACCAGTGGGCGATCGAACCCCCGGCCGCGGCCTTCGCGCACCAGACATCTATCGTGTGATCGGCGTCACAAGCGTCGCCGGCGGTAGGTTGGCGCCACAAGCGCCACGCGCATCAGAACAAGGAGGCGGATATGAGCACGACACCTGAGGGCGTGCAAGACGGTGCGGCAGCAAAACGCGGGGCCTTCTCCTCGCGACAGGTCTTCATCTTCGCGGCGATCGGTTCCGCCGTGGGGTTGGGAAACATCTGGCGGTTCCCCTACGTCGCCTACGAGAACGGTGGTGGCGCGTTCGTCATCCCCTACATCGTGGCTCTGCTGACTGCGGGCATCCCGTTCCTGTTCCTCGACTACGCGCTCGGCCACCGCTTCCGCGGCTCGGCGCCTCTCTCCTTCGCGCGGCTCCGCCGCGGCACCGAGGGCCTGGGCTGGTGGCAGGTCGGCATCTGCTTCATGATCGCCGTCTACTACGCGGCGGTGATGGCGTGGGCGGTGCGCTACGCGATCTTCAGCGTCACCGAAGCGTGGGGAGACGACCCGGAAGGGTTCTTCTTCGGCGAGTTCCTCCAGCTCGGCGACCCGGGCGTGGACGCCACCCCGGTGTGGGGCGTCCTGATCCCGCTGCTGCTGGTGTGGGCCGCGATCCTGATCGTGATGCTGCTCGGCGTGCAGAAGGGGATCGGTGCGACCTCGGTCATCTTCATCCCGATCCTCGTGGTGGCCTTCGGCATCCTCGTGGTGCGCTCCCTCTTCCTGCCGGGTGCGGCGGAGGGTCTCGACGCCCTCTTCACCCCGAACTGGGGAGCGTTGACCGACGCGACGGTCTGGGCGGCGGCGTACGGACAGATCTTCTTCTCGCTGTCCATCGGCTTCGGCATCATGATCACCTACTCGTCCTACGTACACCGGCACACCGACATGCCGGGCTCGGGACTGGTGGTCGGCTTCGCCAACTCCAGCTTCGAGCTGCTCGCCGGCATCGGCGTCTTCGCCGCCCTCGGCTTCATGGCGCAGGCCAGCGGGGTCGCTGTCGGCGAGGTCGCCACGTCCGGTGTCGGCCTGGCGTTCGTGGCCTTCCCCGCGATCATCAGCGAGGCGCCGGCAGGCGCTCTGATCGGCGTGCTCTTCTTCGGCTCGCTCGTCGTCGCCGGTTTCACCTCGCTGGTGTCGGTCATCGAGGTCGTGATCTCCGGCGTGCGTGACAAGTTCGAGATGACCCGCAAGGGCGCGACCATCGCCGTCACCGTTCCGATGGCCCTGATCAGCCTGGTCTTCTTCTCCACCACGAGCGGGCTCTACGTGCTCGACATCCTGGACCACTTCATCAACCAGTTCGGCATCCTGCTCGTCGCCGTGATCTCGATGCTGGTCCTGAGCTGGGGCCTGCGGGTGCTGCCGATGTTCAGCGACCACCTGTCCGACGGCAGCTCGATCGTCGTAGGCGCCTGGTGGCGAGTCCTGGTCAGCATCGTGGCCCCGATCGGTCTCGTGCTCGTCCTCGGGCTCGCCTTCTGGGAGGACGTGAAGACCCCCTACGGCGGATACCCTGCCTGGATGCTCGGCGTCTTCGGCTGGGGCGCGGCCGGGGCCGTCATCGTCTTCGGCTTCCTGGCCGCTCAGGCCAAGTGGCGAGACCCTGAAGCCTTGTCCAAGGTTCACTTCAACGAGAAGGGAGCACAGTCATGAGTGGCGCCGCCATCGTCATGATGCTCGTCGCGATGCTGATCATCTGGGGAGGCCTGGCCCTCGCCGTCGTCAACCTGCGACGCAGCCCCGACCTTCCGCACACCGACGAGGTCAAGCGCGACCTCTGAGCGGTCTTCACCGACCCGACCCAGGGCCTGTCCCGGACCACGGCGTCACGCCGGCGTCCGGGACAGGCCCTTCGTCGTTCCACGTGAATCATCCGCCCGCCAGCCCGACGCCGTGGCGTTCGGTGACGGACAGGATCGCGGCCAGCGAGGCGGCGGCGGGAAGATCGGCTCGGACGGAGCTGGAGAAGTCGGCGAAGAACTGTCCGGCGCGGTCGCCGGTCACGATCGCGAGGAAGCGGGCCGACTCGCCGATGACCTCGAAGGTGGCCGGAGTGCCGGCCGGGAAGACGACCAGCCCGCCAGGCTCCACGTCGTAGGGTTTGCCGTCGACGTACGCCGTGACCCGGCCCTCGAGCAGGTACAGCACCCCGCTCCACGGCGAGACGTGCGGGGGCGCCATCGGCGCGGCCGGGGCGATCACCTCGAAGACCTCGAAGGCCCCGAGGTCGTCCTTGACCGCGGCCTTCGCGACGTGGTCGCCGTCGATCATCGGGCAGTGCCGGCCCTCGTCGGGCCGGACGTAGATGGTGCTCATGATTCCTCCTTCGGTTGGGTGCCTCTCAGCATCAGCCGCCGGAGCGAGCGTGGAGCGAGTAGTGCGCTACTCGACTCCGAGAACCTCGGCGAGCGCGGTCCGCTCGGAGACACCGAGCTTGTGACCGGCGCGGTAGAGATGGCCCTCGACGGTCCGCACCGACAGGGTCAGCCGGGTCGCGATCTCCTTGTTCGACAACCCCCTGGCCGCCAACGCGGCGATCTCGCGCTCGCGAACGGTCAGCGGCAGCGGCCGAGCCGCGAGCGCCAGCGCCGGAGTGCGGGCACCCGACCTCTCGGCCAGCTTCTCGGCCGCCGCCGCGGCGGTCAGCGCCGACCCCTGCCGTCCGGCCCGACGGTGCACGTCGGCCGCCTGTGCCGCCGCGTCTCCCGCCGCGACGAGGTCACCGACCCGAGTCCAGGCATTTGCCGCCCGGAGCAGCGCGTCGCCGTCCTCGGCGGCCCACGCCTCGGCGTGGGCCAGCGCCGCCTCGACGCGTGGGCCGAGTCCCGCCAGCGACGTCAGGCGTCGCGTCGCCGCCGCGGTCGCGCCCCCGAGCTGGACCGCGGTCTGCCAGGCCAGGACCTCGTACGCCGGAGAGCCGGCCTCGCGCGCGAGATCCGCCGCCTCGGCCGCACGGCCGGTCGCCTCCGTCGTCGCCCCCTCCGCGGCAGCACCCCAGGCCAGCGCGAGGAGATCGTCCGGCAGGTAGAGCCGGTACGCCGGATGGTGCCCGGCCGCCACGCCCGCCAGGAGCGGGGCAGCCTCGGTCGGCCGACCGGCCTGAGCCAGGGCGGTGGCCAGCAACGTACGGCAGCGGAAGCCGAACTCGTGGCCAGACCCTTCGAAGCCGGCCCACGCCTCCTGCAGGGATACCAGGGCGTCGTCGACCCGGCCGCAGGCGAGGGCCGCGTGACCTGCCACGACGAGTCCCATGAGCCGGGCCGGCCCAGGGAGGTCGGCGGAGGCGGCTCGCATCCGCTGGGCCAGGTCGGCGCCGCGGTCCGGGGTGCCGGCGAGCCGGTGTCCGAGCACTTGGAAGTCGGCGAGCCCGAAACCGGGGATGACGGTGGGCACCCGGTCGGCGGTGAGACCACCCACGACCGCCGCCTCGTCGAGGAGCTCGTCCGCGCCGGTGACGGCGGCGGCAGCGGAGGCAGAGGTGGCGACCAGGATGGCGGCGAGGTCGTCGGGGAGCTCGCTCCGCAGCAGCCCGGGAGCGCGGGCGAGCACGGTCGAGGTCTCACCGTCGGTCAGATCCAGGACGAGCGACATGGCAGCGGCGTGAGCAGGAGCGGCGCCGGTGGCCTCGGCCGCGGCCAGTGCCAGGCGCGCCTCCTCGGGCCGAGCCATCGTGAAGAGCAGGTTGCCGGCGCGATGCAGCTGCACCAGGGCGAGCGTGCCGGGATCCGGCGCGCTGTCGACGATGTCCCTGTGGATCGCCTCGGCCTCCTCACCACGGCTGAGCCAGGAGAGCGCGGCGGCGTGCACCACCCGGGCGGCGAGGTCGCCGGTGTCGGCGGCGGCACGAGCCAGCCGCTCGGCCAGCGGCAGGTCGTACATCCGGGTCGCCGCCTCCGCCGCCCGCAGGAAGAGGGCCGGCTCCGGCGGTAGGTCGGAGTCGAGAGTGAGCACGGCGCGGGGGATCGGGTCGCGCTCGGGGTCGAGGGTCTGCGCGACCATTCCGCGGAGGCGGCGTGCGCGCAGCGTGCCCATCGCGGAGCGGCGTACCTCACCGTAGAGGGGGTGCGCCAGCCGTGCGACGAGCCCGTCGGTACGCACCAGCCCGCGACCCTCCGCCTCCTCGACGTCCTCCGCGGAGGTCAGGGCGGACAGCGTCGGTACCGCCACCGGCTCGGCCAGAGCGACCATGTCGACGACGTCCCGCACGCCCGCCGCGAGGTCTGCGATCTCCCGCCCGAGGAGACCGGCGAGCTCGGGAGAGATCGTCGGCTCGCTGGTCCAGCGCCAGATCCCGGACGCCGCTGTGAACCGCCCTGCTGACACCTCGCCGGTCAGCAGGTGTCGCAGGAACAACGGGCTGCCCTCGGTCATCGTCCACAGCCGATGGGCGGAGCCCGTGTCCACCGGACCGCCGAGCACCCGGGCGATCAGCTGGGTGCTCTGGCCGGCGTCCAGCGGCCCCAGGTCCAGGCGCGGGAGGTGGTCGTCCTTCCACAGCGAGGTCACGATGTCCGGCGCGCTCTCTCCGGTACGCAGCGTGATCAGCACTGGCGCCAGCCGCCGCGCCACCACCCGATGCACCACGATCGCCGAGTGCTCGTCGAGCAGGTGGGCGTCGTCGACCGCCAGCACCAGCGGCAGCTGCCGGGCGAGCTGGTCCAGCGCCCGCCCGATCGTCTCGGCCGCCTCCCCGGGCGGCACGTCGAGCAGCCCGGCGAACGCACCCAGCGGAAACGGCCGTGCCGCCGCGCTGCCCTGGGCGAAGACCACGGTCTCCCCGTGACGTACGGAGCCCGCCAGCGCCTCGCGGGCGAGCCGGGTTTTCCCCACCCCCGCCGGACCCGCAACGATGACGCCCGCCGCACCTGGCCGGATCGCAGCCGCCACCCTGCGCAGCTCGTCGTCCCGCCCGGTCAGCGGCCACGGCCGCTCCATGGCGTCAGGCTAGCGACTCGGTTCCGCGGGCGCATCACTCGAAATGCGGCAACGGCGGCGCAGGGCGCTCCGCCACCCCCTGCGCAGCGGAGCGCCGTGCCGGCTCTTCCAGCACGCGCCTCAGATGCGAGCCGCGCGGTGCACGTCCATCGTGCCGATGTACTGCTCGGACTCGACCAGACCCTCGTCGCTGGGGCTCTCGCCCTTGTCGAAGACCCGCTCACGCTGCTTGGCCCGCAGACCGGGGTGCGCGGCGCTCGGGACGTCGAACCCGAAGTGGGCCTGCGCCTCGCGCACCTCCCACACCTTCTCGCTCAGCGGCGGGATGCGGAGGATAGCCGGGGCCGCGACCGGGGTGGCCTGCGGCGCGAGCAGGCCGAAGAGGGCGAGCCGGGCGTTGAGCGAGCGGAAGAGCAGGCTGTGGAGGAGCTTGTTCGGGATCCGGACCGCGGCGTCGAGGAGGGGACCCTGACGGAGGTTGGCCATCTCGCGCATGTAGCGGGGGTAGGTCGAGATGACCCCCTTGCTCATCACCCACATCGCCGGGGCGAGCAGTGCCTTCTGCCAGGCTGGCATCGACGGGGGCAGCGCGACCTTGAGGGGGATGATGAAGTGGATCATGTCCTGGGCCGCCTCCGACGCGGCCAGGTGGGGGCGCCAGTCCTCGAAGTACTGGTGCACCTCCTCGCGGCTGGTCGGCACCGTGGCCGGGTCGATCGTCTGCAGCTTGGCGATCTCGCGGCACTCCGCCCAGAACTGGTTCTCCTCGTCCTCGGAGAGGCGGCCCGGGCCGAACATCTCGTAGCACTTGAGGATCGAGTGCCAGGCGGTCATGTGGATCCACAGCTGCGAGGACGGCTTGTTGGCGTCGTACTCACCACCCGTCACGGGGTCGTGGCCGATCGCCTTCGAGTGCACCTTGACCAGCACGTCGGCGGCCCGGCAAGTCTGCTCGGCGCCGGCGAACAGCTGCATCGCGAAGTAGCGCAGCGTACGGCCGTAGCGCGTCGAGGGCCGATACTTCACCCCACCGGACTGGACGACGGCAGCGGCGAGGTTCGGGTCGAAGTGCTCGATCGTGACCGAACGCGCGAAGCCCAGGACGTACGAGGTCGGGTGGCCCCACACCTTCCAGGCGACCGAGTCCGGCCCGAGGAACCCGTAGTCGGCCATGGGCTCGTACTGCTTCATCAGCTGCTTGCGAGTCTTGACGCCGAACACCATCGTTCTCTCCTTTGCTACATCACTGTAGGTTCAGCGTAATCTACACCTCTGTAATATTGTGTGCACGTGACTGCCGACACACCGCCACGACCGAAGCGCCGCTACGCGCGCCGGCTTCCGGTCGAGCAGCGCCGGGAACACCTCCTGGACGCGGCCCTGCGGGTGATCGCGCGCGACGGTTACGAGTCGGTCTCCATCGAGGCGATCGCTCGGGAGGCCGACGTCACCCGCCCCGTCGTCTACAGCGCGTACGACGGCCTCGAGCCGCTCCTCCATGCGCTGCTGGACCGGACCCAGCGGCGCGCCCTCGCCTCCGCAGTCCGCCTGATGCCACAGCCCGGGGGCAGCCAAGACGTCGCCGAGTGGGCCCTCGAGGCGTACGCCGCCCTGCTGGACATCGTGCGCAAGGAGCCCGACGTGTGGCGCCCGGTGCTCGGCCTGACCCGCAACGCACCCGCCGTCGTCCGCGACCGCATCGACGCCACCCGCGAGCTGATCCGCGGCTACCTCTCCGACGCCTTCCAGGAAGGTGTCGAGCGGAACGGTGCCACCAAGACTGGCAGCAAGGAGGTCGATGTCGACCTCCTTGCCCACCTGACGCTGGTCACCGCCGAGGAGTTCGCCCGGCTCACGCTCGAGGACCCGGATCGCTACGACAAGGATCGCCTGATGGCGACCGTCGAGACCCTGATCTCCTCGTTCACCGACACCGGCCGTTAGAACGGCTCGATCGCGAAGCGTCCCCACGCGACGAACACCATCGCCGCCAGGAAGAGCAGGTCGACGAGCAGCTCCTTGTGCTCACCACGCCGCACTCGCTCGGTGACCGCCCCGGCCATGTAGAGCGCCATGCACGACGCCGCGATCGGCACGAGGGTCGGCGCCACGTCGACCAGCGCCGGGAGGAAGAGCCCGATGCCGCCGAGCACCTCCAGAACGCCCATGAACCTCACGTTCCCGGGTGTGAAGTCCTGCGGCCAGCCCAGCTTCGCGGCGTACTTCTCATACGGCATCGTCAGCTTGATGATCCCGCCGGTGACGTAGGCGACGCCGAAGAGGCCGGCGACGATCCAGAGGGCGATGTTCATGATGTCTCCCTGTGAGTTCTGATGATCCCGATCTTCCTCCCCTCTGACGGAGTGCCGGGTCGATCTGTGACATCGGCGGGCACGGGCCACCGGAACGCACCGATGGTCACCACTCCCTTTCACGGCGCGACCGCTGGTGGCGGCACAATGTCAGACATGTCAAGACGCTGGCCCGCCTGGATCTACGACCACGGTGAGGAACCCGACTACCGGTTCAGCTTCGCCAACGAACGCACCTTCCTCGCCTGGATCCGAACAGCGCTCGCTCTCGTCGCAGCCGGCGTCGCCCTTGACGTCGTCGACCTCCCAGGCTCGTCGGACGCTCAGGCGGTGGCTGCGATCGCGTTGATGCTTCTCGGCATGATCGGCGCAGGGTTCGCTTGGGCCCGATGGGCGTTGGCCGAACGGGCGATCCGTCGCTCCGCCCCGCTACCGTCCTTCGGCTTCGGCGGCTTCTTCGCCCTGGTCGTGATCGTCGTCGCTCTCGTCCTGCTGCTCGCCGGACTATGACCTCCCCGCCACGTGTCGATGAGGGCGCAGCCAACGAACGCACGGCACTGAGCTGGCAACGTACCGCCCTGTCCCTGCTCGGCGGAAGCGCCATCATCGCCCGCCTGACGTGGCAGTCGATGGGGTTCCTCATCCTGCTTCCCCTCGGCGTCGCCGCCCTGCTGGCTCTCTGGGTCTTCATCGAGAGCCGGGGCCGCTACTCGCACGACGCAGGCACCAGGTCACGCGGACGGTCCCGTGGAGGAATCGCCCCTACGGCGCTCGCCATCTCCACGACGTTGCTCGCCGCCACAGAGCTTGCGGCGCTGACAGTCGGCTGAGAGGAGCGCCCGGCGACACCGAGGTGTC